>JBQCFV010000153.1:0-8593 GCA_051958695.1 Chitinophaga sp.
CGGCATCACCAGCAGCTCCGCGCCAACGGCATCAATAACGCCGCCGCGCTCGTGCTGGACGTGGAAACCGGTCATGCACTGGCGTATGTGGGTAACGTGTACGATCCTTCCAACCCTGAGCTGGAATCTTTTGTAGACATCATACAGGCGCCGAGAAGTCCGGGCAGTACGCTGAAACCGCTGCTGTACGCCGGTATGCTGCACGACGGGCTGATGCTGCCCAATACGCTGCTGCCCGATGTGCCTACGCAGATCGCGGGATATGCGCCGCAGAACTTCGACCAGTCGTACGACGGCGGCGTGCCTGCTTCAAAGGCGCTGGCGCGCTCGCTGAACATCCCGGCGGTGAAGCTGCTGCAGCAATACCGCGCAGAACGTTTTTTACTGCTGCTAAAAAAGCTGGGCATCACCACCATGAACAAACCCGCCGCGCATTACGGCCTCTCCATGATCCTCGGCGGCGGGGAAACCACGTTATGGGAACTAAGCGGCGTATACGCCAGCATGGCGCGCAGCCTGCTGCACCTGGAACAATACAAAGGCAAATACGACGCGGACGATTATCACGCGCCCGGCTACCGTCCCGATGAAAGGCTGCCCTCGCGCAACCCTTTATCCCGCTTCGGCCTGCTCGACGCCGGCGCTATCTGGTATACCTTTCAGGCCATGGAAGAAGTGATGCGGCCGGGTGAGGAATTTCTCTGGCAGGCGTTCGCCTCTTCAAAAAGGATCGCCTGGAAAACGGGCACCAGCTTCGGTTTCCGGGACGGCTGGGCCATTGGCGTTACGCCTTCGTATGTGGTAGGCGTATGGGTGGGCAATGCGGACGGGGAAGGAAGACCCGGGCTCACCGGCGTGTCCACTGCCGCGCCGGTCATGTTCGATATTTTCCGGTTACTGCCCGGTACGGCGCCGGTGGCGGTCCCGGCGGATAAATTACAGCCCGTGCTCGTATGCCGCCAAAGCGGGTACAGGGCCGGGGAATATTGCACGGACAAAGATACTTTGCCGGTGCCCGCCGCGGGTTTGCGTTCGCCCGCATGCCCGTATCACCAGCTGATCCACCTTGATGCAACGGGGCGGTACCGCGTAACGGCGGATTGCGAAGCGCCGCATCTCATGCAGCACAAGCTCTGGTTCGTGCTGCCGCCCGCCATGGAACATTTTTACAGGATGACGCATGCTTACGAGCCGCTGCCGCCTTTCAAACCGGGTTGCAATACGATAACACCGGGAAAGTCGATGGAGCTGATATATCCCCGCCCCGGCGCGCGGATATTCGTGCCGGTGGAGATAGACGGCAGTCTCGGGGAAACGGTATTCAAAGCCACGCACCGCCAGCAGTCGGCAAAGATCTTCTGGCATTTGGACGATCATTTTGCGGGGGTGACGACGGATTGTCACCAGATATCGCTGCGGCCCGCGCCGGGGCGGCATACGCTGACGCTGGTGGATGAGGAGGGGGAAGAGATCAGGCAGGTGTTTGAGATATTGGGGAAGGCGAAAGGGAGGTGAAATTATGGGTTGAAAACCCGGAAATCAATAATTATACTTCTCCTTCCACAACGCCTTCAGGTAACGCCGCAATTCCTCCTCCCGCGCATTCCTCCCGGGCTCGTAAAACTTCGTCCCGGCAATCTCCTGCGGCAAATACTCCTGCGGTGAAAAATTATTCTCGAAGTCGTGCGAATATTTGTAATCCTTCCCATATCCCTGCTGCTTCATCAGCTTCGTAGGCGCATTTCGGATATGCAGCGGCACGGAAAGATCGCCCGTTTGCGATACCATGTTCTGCGCCATGCCGATCGCCATGTACGAAGCATTGCTTTTCGGGGACGAGGCCAGGTAGGTAGCGCATTGCGAAAGAATGATCCGCGCTTCGGGGTGACCGATCAGGTTCACCGCGGTAAAAGTGCTGGTAGCCAGCAGCAGCGCGTTCGGATTGGCGTTGCCGATGTCTTCCGAAGCCAGTATCACCATCCGGCGGGCGATGAACTTTACGTCTTCCCCGCCTTCGAGCATCCTGGCCAGCCAGTACACTGCGCCGTTGGGGTCGCTGCCGCGGATGGATTTGATGAACGCTGAAATGATATCGTAATGCTGTTCGCCTGCTTTATCGTAAATGGCGACCCGCTGCTGGGCGATCTCCATCACTTTTTTATTCGTGATCACGATGGGCGCTTCTTCCTGCAACGTGTCCACAACCAGCTCGAACAGGTTCAGCAGCTTGCGCGCATCGCCGCCGGCGATATTGAACAGCGCTTCGGTTTCCCGGAGCTCAATATTTTTTTCCGCCAGCCATTCGTCTTTTGTCATGGCCTGCCGCAACAACTGCTGCAGCTGCTCCGGGCCGAGGGCTTTCAGCACGTATACCTGGCAGCGCGACAGCAAGGCCGCGTTCACTTCGAACGAAGGATTTTCAGTAGTAGCGCCGATCAGCGTTACGATGCCTTTTTCCACTGCGCCCAGCAATGCGTCCTGCTGGCCTTTGTTGAAACGGTGGATCTCGTCGATGAACAGCACGGAATGTTTTGTTCTCGCCAGCTCTATTCCTTCACGGATGTCCTTTACGCCGGAAGAAATGGCGCTCAGCGTGTAGAACGGCACCTGCAGCGTGTTGGCGATGATGTTGGCGATGGTGGTCTTTCCCACACCGGGAGGGCCCCACAATATCATGGATGGCACTTTGCCCGCCTGTATCGCTTTGCGGAGAATACTGCTGTTGCCGGTCAGATGCTCCTGCCCGACGAGATCGTCCAGCACGGCGGGCCGTAATCTTTCTGCCAATGGTGCGCGCATGGTGTGCTATGGGTTATTGATATCAAAGAAACTGTTCTCTTCCTCGTTCTTTTCCTGCTGATCCTTTCGCCAGCGGTTGAAAAAAATGCGGCTCAGCTCGCAGTTGACCGCGATGGCCGCCGCATGGATACCGCCGAATATGACCACCATTTTGCGGACGAGCCGCACGATCTGTTCTACCGTATAACCTTCCGTCTCCTTCATATTGCTCGTATCGATCATTTTCATGATCGCTTCGTCGCTGTAGCGGCTGGTGATAATGAGGTTGACCGCCATGTAAAGGGCATAAATAAAGGCGCCCACACCGGCAATGAGGATGCTGCGGGGAAGGCTGGCGGGAAGGGGAACGGCGGGATTGGCGATGCTGCGTTGCAGTTGCGTGCAGAGGATATTATGATACAGCACCACGGCGAGGAATAAAAGCGACATCAGCGCCGCGATAGCCGAGGGCGCTATCAGCAGCGACATCAGGATAAATAACATAAAGAACCCGACAACAACGATGTTCCCCCAGGAGAGGAAACGGAAAAAACCGAACAGAAATGCCATAAACCCTTGTTTTTTTAGTCCCTGCAAACCTACGAATTTACCATTTATAACAAAGCCCGCGCCGGATGTGCCAAATCTTCGATAAATTTATTCCTCTAAACCTGATAATATGCATAAACTCCCATCCGCCGGCAAATGGATGGCGGCCGGCATGCTGATCGCGTTCTGCGCGACGGACGTACTAGCGCAGTCACAAAAAGTCCCGGCGTTCGAAATGTCGTCGATCGACCGCAAGATCCAACCCTGCACGGACTTTGACGGGTTTACCAACGACGGCTGGAAAAAAGCCAACCCGATCCCCGGCACCGAAAGCCGCTGGGGCGCCTTTAACGTACTGGATAAGGAAAACAAGGAAGTCCGCCTGAAAAGCATCATCAACGAGATCGCCAGCCGCAAAGGTCTTGATAAAGGCACGGAAGAACAGCAGATCGCCGATTATTACGCCGCTTTCCTTGACACCGTTACCATCGAAAAAAGAGGCATCACGCCGCTTCGCCCTTACCTGGACAAGATCGACAAGATCAAAACGCTGGCAGACTGGGCGCGCGTTTGCGGCGAGCTGCAGACCATCGGGGTGAGCACCTGGGCGGGCTTTGCCGTGGACGCGGACGCGAAAGACAGCAAGGTGAATACCGTGTACGGCGGGCAGGACGGATTGAGTCTTGGCGAAAGAAGCTATTATGAAAGGGACGACGAAAGCACCAAAAACGTCCGTAAGGAATTTGAAGGCCACGTCAATAAAATGTTCAGTCTTGCCGGGTTTAAAGAACAAAATCCGGGAAAGACCATTCTTGATTTCGAAACTTCCGTCGCCAAACTGCAGCTCACCAACGTAGAACTGCGCGACCCGGTGAAAACCTACAACAAGATAGGTTTCGCGCAACTGCTGGAGCTGGCCCCCGAATTTGACTGGACAACCTTCGCCGAACAGCAGGGCCTGCATACGGACACCGTGGTGGTGCAGGACAAACCGTACCTCACCAACGGCGCGAAGTTGCTGGCTTCCACGCCGGTAAGCACGCTGAAGACGTACACCAAATTCCAGCTGCTGTCTTCATTCGCAGGTTACCTGCCCAAAAAATTCGATGACGAGAACTTCCGTTTCTTCGCCACCGTAATGACCGGCCGCAAAGCGCAGCGTCCCCGTGTGGACAGGGCTATCCGCTCCACCGACGGTATTCTCGGCATGCCGCTGGGCAAGCTTTTCGTAAAAAAATATTTCCCCGAAGCCAGCAAACAGAAAGTGTCCGAGATGATCGAAAACGTGCGTACAGTGTATGGCGAACGGATCGACAAGCTCAGCTGGATGAGCCCCGCCACGAAAGAAATGGCGCATAAAAAACTGAAAGCCTTCACCTACAAGATCGGCTATCCTGACAAATGGAAAGATTATTCCAGCATCGACATCCGGAAAGACCGCCTCGTGGAAAACATCATCAGCGCGGCGCATTACCGCAACAACGAGCGGAACAACAAGGTGGGCAAACCGGTGGACAGATCGGAATGGTTTATGACGCCGCAAACGGTGAACGCTTATTACAACCCGCTCAACAATGAGGTAGTGTTTCCCGCGGGCATCCTGCAGCCGCCTTTCTTTAACGCGGATGCGGACGATGCGGTGAACTACGGCGGCATCATCGCGGTGATCGGTCATGAGTTCACGCACGGCTTCGACGACCAGGGCTCGCAATTCGACGCCGAAGGCAACCTGCAAAACTGGTGGACGGAAGAAGACCGCAAGAACTTTGACGCGCTGGCAAAAAAATACATCGATTATTTCAGCAGCCTGGAACCCTTGCCCGGCTTCAAGATCAACGGCGCGCTCACCATCGGCGAGAATATTGCCGACCTCGGCGGCCTTACGCTGGCATATCACGCGCTGGAGAAAAGCCTCCAGGGCAAGCCGGAACCCCCGAAAATAGACGGTTTCGACTGGAAACAACGTTTCTTCCTCGGCTGGGCGCAGGTATGGCATGCGAACATCACGGACGCTGCGCTGCGCAACCAGATACAGACCGACCCGCATAGCCCGGCACGTTACCGCATCAACGGCCCGCTGCCGCACATGACCGAGTTCAGCGAGGCATGGCATTGCGGTGAAGGAAGCAAAATGGTGCTGCCCGCCGCGCAACGCGTGGTGATCTGGTAACCCTTTCACGTAACGATACGCAAACAGCCGTCCCGCCGCGGGGCGGCTTTTTATTTTGAATGAGAATCAATTTGTTAGGTGCTCTGCAAAAATACCGCAGCGTTGAAAAATGCGTATTTCTACGAATGATTTCAGGTAGTACTACGCTTTCATAATCCTGATGAATATCAGACCTTTGAGCAGGATTTAATCGGTCTTGCCCGGAAGCGATACGCAGGTATCCCGAATGAAATAAGAGATTTCGCAACCGGGCAGTCCACCGGCCTGTCCACCGTTGTGACCCCAATTTCCCTGGAGGCCGGTGCAGGTTCCGTACAACCTGCGCCGGCACCAACGGCTTCCTTCCACCTGTTTTTACCCGCTCCGCGCGTTTCGCGCAAATACTATCAATAAGCAGCAATTAACTGTTAATCCTTTTACCGGGGCTTTCTTATCCTTGTACAAAATTCCGAGGTATGAAATTCCACGATCGTTTGAAAGCTGTTGTTGTCAGCGGTTTGTTAATCGCCGGTCACGCCGTTTCCGCGCAGCAGCCGGACCAGCTCTGGGGGCAGCAGGCCGAAGCCGGGAAAGGAGAAAAGACCCGCTGGTTCACCGAAGCCAAATTCGGCCTTTTCCTGCATTGGGGGCCATACGCCCATTTTGCAGGCGACATCCGCGGCAAACGTTATTACGGCATCACCGAATGGATCATGAAACGCGATAAAACGCCCGCCGCCGAATACGCCAAACTCGCCGCAGGCTTCAACCCTGTAGAATTTGACGCCGAAGAATGGGTGCGCATCGCGAAAGCCTCGGGCGTAAAATATATCGTGCTCACCGCCAAACATCACGACGGCTTTGCCATGTGGGATTCCAAAGTGTCGGACTTCGATATCGTGGACGCCACGCCGTATAAAAAAGACCCCATCAAAGCCCTGGCGGCAGCCTGTAAAAAAGAAGGCATCAGGCTGGGCTTTTATTACTCCCAGTTCCAGGACTGGCACGAGCCCAACGGCGGCGGCAATACCTGGGATTTTGACGCGAAGAAAAAAGATTACGCCGCCTACTACCGCGGGAAGTCGCTGCCGCAGATCACTGAGCTGCTGAGCAATTACGGTGAGCTGGGCATCATCTGGTTCGACACGCCGGGCAATATGAACAAAGAAGAATCCGCGGCATTCCTTGAAAAAGTGCATCAGCTGCAGCCCAACTGCCTCGTGAGCAGCCGGGTGGGCAACGGTCTTGGCGACTTTAAGGATTTTGGCGACGGCGAAGTGCCGCCCGGCGTGGTAAAAGGCGCCTGGGAAGCGATCTTCACGCACAACGACAGCTGGGGCTATTCCGTGTTCGACCAGCATTTCAAAACGCCGCAGGAGATCATCCGTTTGCTGGCGGAAGTGGCCTCCAAAGGCGGCAACCTGATGATGAACATCGGCCCGATGGGCAACGGCAGGCTGCCCGCCCAGTCCGAAAAATATTTCCGCGCCACCGGCGACTGGCTCAAACTGAACGGCGAAGCCATTTACGGCACCACCTATTCGCCCATCGCGCCGCAACCCTGGGGCGTAATGACGCACAAACCCGGCAAGCTCTACCTGCACGTGTTCCACCGTCCGCATAACGGGAAGCTGCTGCTGCCAGACTTTACCGGCAAAGCCCTGAAAGCCTCGCTGTTGGCTGGCAAAAAGCCGCTCACGATGCGCCAGCAGGGGCAGGACGTGTACATCGACCTCCCCGCCACACTGCCCGATGAAAGGAACACCGTAGTGGTGCTGGAATACAGCGGCCGGCTGAGAGAGCAGTCCGCCCAGCCGCAGATCATCAGCGCGCAATACGAGCGGCTGCCGCTGCCCGCGCAGGATGCCAGGCTTAACGGTAACGCCCAGACGAAATCCCTCACGCATAGTTATTATTTCGGCGACTGGAAACACGCCATGTGCATCGTAAACCAGCAGACCGCCGCGGACAGCATCGCTTACACGCTCCGCTTCACGGGGCCGGGCGATTACAAGATCGTGCTGCAATATTCTGCGGACACAACGAACGAGCGGCGCGAAGGCCTGCTGGAACTGATCCCCGCCGGCAAGGCCGCGCAGACCTATCCCTTCCAGGTATTGTTCACCGGCAAACACGATACGCATAAACCGCTGCTGTTCATCGACCAGGCCGTGGCGGTGATCAGCGTGCCGGCCCCGGGCGAATGGACGCTGCGGGTGCGGCCGGCGACCGACGGGAGGGAGCTTTTCAGGCTGAAGCAGGTGCTGGTGGAGCCGGTGAGGTAGGGGCGCGTCAGGAATTAATTTACAGGGATTTACAGGGATCGCCCGCTATTGCGGCGTGAAATCCGCAGGTTTCCGTCTTTCTTTTTCCGCCTTTTGGAAAATTGCAAATAATTCCTATTTTTGCAGCCCCGCAAGGGAACGGTGAGATGCCTGAGAGGCCGAAAGGACCGGTTTGCTAAACCGGCGTACGGGTCAAACTGTACCGAGGGTTCGAATCCCTCTCTCACCGCTGAACTATTCGTTGTTGATTTAACTATAAATGTTTGAAGGCTCGGGATGTAGCGTAGTCCGGTCATCGCGCCTGCTTTGGGAGCAGGAGGTCGCAAGTTCGAATCTTGCCATCCCGACCAAAATGAACCCTTCAGATCACTGGATTTGAGGGGTTTTTGGTCTCGGGTACCACCAAAACAATGAATTTCCTAAACCCGGGAGGAAAAAGCATCTCACCGCAACATTCGCTTCATAAACCCGTCCTTCCTTCTGGTGGCAACTTCTACCTGCGATCCGTCCGTCATTATAACATACCCGACCTTTCCCTTCGCATAGCTTTTAACATGTGCAAGGTTTACTATGTGAGAATGGTGGACGCGAAAAAAATCATATCCTGATAAAAGCCCTTCAAAAACTTTCAGCGTTTTGGCTACGGTGATTTTTTGGCTATCGTTTAAATGGACAATTGTATAGTTCCCTTCCGACTGGCAACGGACAATGTTGTGCAGATGAATAAAATCAATACCGCGCATTGTGGGAATTGCCAGCCTCTTATCCTGCCCTTCGTTTTTCAGATTGTTTAACAAGGCAGACAGTTGCGCAGGACGGTTCCGCAGCGTTG
>JBQCFV010000154.1:0-8387 GCA_051958695.1 Chitinophaga sp.
CTGCTGCCCGGCAACCGCATCGCCGCCGCCGCTTCCACGCACAAGAACGGCAACAAGCTGATGCTTTTCGACATGGCGAAACCGGATAAAGCGGTGTATACGGACAGCCTGTATTCCGCGCACGGCCTCGTGTGGGACGCCCAACGGAAAAGCCTGTTCGCGCTCGGTTATTCCGTGCTGCGCGAATACAAGATCGTGTCCAAAGATGCGCTGCAGCTGAAGAACGAATGGAAGATCCCCGGCATCGGCGGTCACGAGCTGCAACCCGCGCCGGACGGCGATCACCTGTTCGTAACGGAGCACGGCGGCACCTGGGTTTTCGACATCAACAGCAAAAAATTCAACAAACGCCCCGGCATGCCTGACGCGGAGAACGTAAAAAGTCTCGGGCAGATCAAAGCCGGGCAATACATCTACACCATTCCCGAAGAAAGCTGGTGGACGTTCCATGTAAAGTTTTCGCACCCGGAGCGCATTTTCGCGTTCCCGGACATGCATGTGTATAAAGCACGTTGGTTTACCAACTGACGGTGTTTACCTATAACTGCTACATCAAATAGCTCGTCCCTATCCTTCGCGGGTAGGGATTTTTTTATCCTTTATTTATCAGCGGCAATAGCCTGTTCTGCAAATATTCTGACCAGGCGGGCGCGCAGGCGTTATAACATTCTGCTTCGGGGGGCAGCCCTTCGTGCGTGAATACAAGCCGGGTTTTGCCGTCTTTTTCTGAAATTTCAAAGATCACTTTTGTTCCCAGCCACTCGTCTTTCTTTTCAAGAAAGCTCAGCTCGGCGTGCGTGATCAGCCAGACCACTTTTTGGCCGGGGATGGTTTCCACTATTTTTTGTTTGGTGTAATGGGCGCCGTCCGCCGCACGAAAGCTGAACTCATCGTTGAGCTTTTCCGTGCCGCCCGTGATCTCTTCGGAATAATAACCCGTCCACCAGCCGCGGACGTTATTGACGGCCTGGAATACTTCCTGCGGGGCTTTCTCCGTGAGCAGCGTAAATGTAAAGTGTGAGTTTGTCATTTTTTTTCCGTAAAGGTATTTGGCAGGATGATGCCTGCCGGGGAGGAAAATGGACTTTTTAACGGGTGTATCCGGACAAAGCGGGATAAACTACAACGACGATCCCCGCAAGATCAGTTCGGAAGGTATTACCATATTCAGCCCCGCCGGGTCGGTATTTTTTTTCTCCAGCAGCTTCAGTAAAGCGGCCGCGGCGGCTTTGCCCATCTCGAACGCGGGCTGCGTGACGGTAGTGAGCGAAGGGGACAGCATGGCGGCGATGCCGAGGTTGGAAAAACACACCAGCTTTACGTCTGCAGGCATATTGAGCTGCAACTCCGCGCATACCTGGTATACCAGCGTGGCCAGCTTTTCCACCGAAGCCAGCACGCCGCCGGGCCTGCCGGGCGGCCGCAGCAGCTCGCTGATGATCGCGTGGTTCTCTTCAACGGAAGCGGAGCAATATATTTCGTGGAAAGGCAGGCCGTTCTCTTCCATCGCTTTGCGGTAACCGGCCATGCGGTCGTTGCTGATGGACAGCCTTCTGGACGCGGCGAGGAACGCGATGTGCCGGCAGCCTTGCGCGATCAGGTGCGTGGTGGCTTTGTATCCGCTCTGGAAATCGTCCGTTACGATGCGCGCCGCCGCTACTTCGCCCAAAGCGCGGTCAAAAAAAACCACCGGCACTTCCTTCGCGATCAGCTCCTGGATATGCCCGCCGCTGGCGGTTTCGCTGGATACGGACATCAGCACGCCGTCCACCCGCCCGCTCTGGAACTCTTTCAATATGGACCGCTCGTTCTCAAAATTCTCGTGCGTAAGACAAATCAGCACGTGATACCCTTTTCCTTTCGCCACGCTTTCGATGCCGTTGATGGCCTGCGAAAAAAAGCTGTCCGCCACTTCGGGTATCACGATGGCGATGTTCCTGCTTTTTTTGCCGCGCAGGCTGCTCGCGTAAGGATTGGGCGTGTAATTCAGCTTTGCGGCCATTTCCAGCACGCGGTGTTTGGTTTCCTCGCTGATCTCGTGGCTGTCGCGCAGCGCCTTCGAGATAGTGGAAACGGAAAGGTTCAGTTCCCGCGCCAGCGCCTTGATGTTGTTCTGTTTCATTGGTTGATAAGTCCTTACGGTACGAAATTAGCCCTAAATACCGGTATTTTCACGAAACCGGTTTCGTAAATAAAGCCGTGGCCCGGTATGAAAATCCTTAAAAATGACCGAAATTATAGTGTTCAAATTCTTCATTTCATTTACAAACTACTCGCCATGGCAAACATTCAAAATTCATCACTTACCGCTAAGGAGATTAACCCGCTCAACAGCCTCGATGAATGGGAAGACGCCGTACTGGAACGTTATCCTGACCCGGATAGCATCGCTACCGATAAAACCAAGGAAGAATACCGGAATTATGATTCCCCGCAAAGAGACACGGTGAAGGAATTTTATCGCCTCAATCACACGCATCAAACCTACGAGTTCGTTCAGCAAAAAAGAGCGGACTACCTGAAATTTGACAAAAAAGAAATGCCGGTATGGCAGGCGTTCGACTTCCTGAACCAGTTGGTGGACGATTCCGATCCCGATACGGAGCTGGACCAGTTCCAGCACCTGCTGCAAACTTCCGAGGCCATCAGGAAAGACGGGCACCCCGACTGGATGGTGCTGGTGGGCCTGATGCACGATATGGGCAAGGTGCTCTGTCTCTTCGGCGAACCGCAATGGGCCGTGGTGGGCGATACGTTCCCCGTAGGCGTGCAGTATTCCGATAAGGTCGTGTACCCCGAATTTTTCAAAAACAACCCTGATTTTCACAACCCGGAGTACCAGACGCCCACCGGCGTGTACAAAGAAGGCTGCGGGTTGAGGAACGTGAATATGTCATGGGGGCATGATGAATACGTGTACCAGATGATGAAAGACCACCTGCCGGAACAGGGGCTTTACATGCTGCGTTATCACTCCTTCTACGCCTGGCACCGCGAAGGCGCCTACAGCCAGCTGCTGGACGATCACGACCGCGAAATGCTGCGCTGGGTAAAGCTCTTCAACCCGTACGACCTGTATTCCAAAAATCCCACGCCGCCGGACTGGAAGCAGCTGAAACCTTATTATGAGGACCTGGTGGCGAAATACCTCCCCTCCACCTTAAAATTCTGATACGCCCGTAAATTATGCTCCAACTTCAGTAATTTCCCGCAGAGCCTGTCGCGCCTTTCAGGCCGCTCTGCGGGAAATTTTTTTACTAACCTAACCTTTCCGTTCCACACATGAATAAACTGCATCCGGCCGACTATATCGTTTTTTTTATCTACTTCATCTCTGTTGCCGCATACGGCTATTACGTCTATCATAAAAAGAAATCCAAGTCCCCCGATTCCAAAGATTTTTTTCTCGCAGAAGGTTCGCTTACCTGGTGGGCTATCGGGGCTTCGCTGATCGCGTCCAATATTTCCGCGGAGCATTTTATAGGCATGTCCGGCTCCGGCTTCGCGCTCGGGCTCGCCATTTCCACCTACGAATGGATGGCCGCCGCCACGCTCATCATCGTGGCCGTCGTGTTCATTCCCCTGTACCTGAAGAACAGGATCTACACCATGCCGCAATTCCTCGCCAAGCGGTACAACGACAAGGTGAGCACCGTAATGGCCGTGTTCTGGCTGCTGGTGTACGTGTTCGTCAACCTCACGTCCATTATTTACCTTGGCGCGCTGGCGATCGCTTCCATCTCCACCATTTCTTTTGAATGGTGCATCGTGGGGCTGAGCGTGTTTTCGGTGCTGGTGACGCTGGGCGGCATGAAAGTGATCGGTTATACGGACGTGGTGCAGGTGCTCTTGCTGATCCTGGGCGGGCTGGTCACGACTTACCTGGCGCTCGACCTGCTGGCGGACCGCTTCGGTTATCACGGCGACATCCTCAAAGGGCTGGGTGTACTGCGGAAAGAAGCGCCCGAGCATTTTCACATGATATTCGATAAAAGCAATCCTTATTACAAAGACCTTCCCGGTCTTTCCGTGCTGATCGGCGGCATGTGGATCAACAACCTGGCGTATTGGGGCTGCAACCAGTACATCACGCAGCGGGCGCTGGGAGCCGATCTGAAAACGGCGCGCAACGGCATCCTGTTCGCCGCTTTTCTGAAGTTGCTGGTACCGGTGATCGCCGTATTGCCGGGCATCGTGATGTTCGTGCTGCACAAGAACGGCATGTTCCAGGAAGAAATGCAGGGCGTGGTAGACGGGGTGGCGAAAGTGAAGCCCGACCATGCCTACCCGACGCTGATGAACCTGCTGCCGCCGGGGCTGAAAGGCGTGGCGTTCGCTGCGCTCACCGCGGCCATCGTAGCGTCGCTGGCGGGTAAGGCGAATAGTATTTCCACCATCTTTTCGCTGGATATCTATAAAAAATTCTTCAACAAAAACGCTTCCGAGAAAAAGCTGGTGAGCGTCGGCAAATACGCCGTGATCGTGGCCATGCTGATAGCCGCGCTGGTAACGCCGGCGCTGAAAACGCTCGACCAGGCGTACCAGTTCATCCAGGAGTACGTGGGCTTTATTTCCCCCGGCGTGCTGGCGATCCTCCTGATGGGCTTCTTCTGGAAACGCACCACCGCGGGCGCCGCGCTCACGGGCGCTTTGCTGACCATTCCCATTTCAACGGTGCTGAAATTCCTGCCCGCCTGGACGGGCGGTGTGTTCCCGGATTATCCTTTCCTTGACCGTATGTCCATTACGTTCGGGCTGATCGTGCTGGTGATGATCGTGATCAGCCTCACGCGGCCAAAGTCCGACGAAAGCCAGCCGATCATAATAGACCGTTCGCTGTTCCGGGTGTCGCCGGCGTTCGTAGTGATGTCCGTGATCATTTGCGGGATATTGACGGCGTTGTATACGGTGTTCTGGTGATCCTGATCTCCGCGGGTTTTGCGGAGAATATATTGATCGATGCGGAGAATAAGGGGCTTATTCTCCGCATTTTTTGCGTAGAAGAGGGTGTTGTATGCGGAGAATAGGGTGTTGCATACGGAGAATACCAACTTTATTCTCCGCAGGTTTTGCGTAGAATAGGGTTATCCCTCCTTTTTCCTGTCCGAATGCCCCAAACTTTTCCCCGGGTTCACGAGGTCGCGCACACGTTGTTTCAATTCCTTTATTTCCGGGAAATGGCCGTCGCGTTTGCGGTCGAAAATCAGCTGGTCGTTCAGCGACACCTGGTAGCTTCCGGCGATCTCCGAAGGACGGAGCGTAACCCCGCTCAGGTCTTCCTCGAAAGTGGTCAGCAGTTCCTGCGCCATATAGGCCGCGCGCAGCAGCCAGCCGCATTTAGGGCAGTAAGCGATTGTGATTCCCGGTTTCATACCCGTAAAAATAAGGGGTTTCCCGGTGTTTTTTCCCTTCCATAAAAAAGCGTTATAAAAAAGTTAAAAGCAGCGTTTATTTGTGTACCTTAAATATGGATTATGACACCCGAACCGAACTGAAATTCTGCTGATTGTCTGTTTAACTCAACCAGGAGAGCATGCTGTTGTGGAAAGCGTTTGAGAACTGCCGGCATATCAACCAAAGTGTTCCAAAATCAAAAATGCGCTCATGCAATTAAAGGTTTACGCCTGTTTTGCCGGGAAGCGGCCCCGAAAGCCCCCGGTCTTGTTTATCCTGTTACTGTTCGCAGCCTTTACATCTGCTGACACTTTCGCAAAAGGAACCATGGTTTACCAGGATTCCGTGCCCGCCCGTATTATCGGCCACGTAACGGACGCGGAAGAGAACATCCCGCTGCCCGGCGTTACCATCGAGAACCTCGTCAGCCGCAAAGGCATCCTTTCCGATGCCAACGGCAACTTCGCCATCGCCGGCCGGCAGGGGGACAGCCTTCGTTTTTCCTATATCGGCAAACGGCAGCAGGTGGTCGTGTACCGCGGCCAGCCGCTTCGCATCAGCCTCGCTTCGATGGGCGGCGTATTGTCGGAAGTAGTGGTGACCGGTTTCCAGGACCTGGACAAACGCAAGTTTTCCGGCGCGGCCACCACGCTCAAAGGCGATGAAGTAAAGATCGACGGTCTCTCCGACGTGAGCCGCATGCTGGAAGGCAGGGTGGCCGGCGTGTCCGTTCAGAACGTGTCCAGCGCGTTCGGCGCGGCGCCCAAGCTGCGCATCCGGGGCGCTACGTCCATTCACGGGGATAATAAGCCGCTTTGGGTGGTGGATGGCGTGGTGCTGGAAGATATCGTCAACATTTCCAACGACCAGCTTTCCAGCGGCGACCCCACCACATTGCTTGGCTCCGCCGTGGCCGGGCTGAACGCCAACGACATCGAATCCTACGCCATCCTCAAAGACGCAGCGGCTACCGCGCTGTATGGCGCCAGGGCCATGAACGGGGTGGTGGTGATCACTACAAAAAAAGGACGGGTGGGTAAAACCCTCGTGAACTATACCGGTAATTTCAGCACGCAGCTGAAACCTTCCTACGCCGACTACAGCATCATGAATTCCTCGCAGCAAATGTCCGTGCTGGCAGAGCTGGAAAGAAAAGGCATGCTGGAGCCCAACATTCTCGACCGGGCGGACAACGGGGTGTACGGCAAAATGTACGAAGGCATGCTGGCGGACGCCAACGGCGACTTCGCGGTACCTAACACGCCGGAAGGGCGCGCCGCTTTCCTGAAAAGGTACGCCGCGGCAAATACCGACTGGTACGACCTGCTGTTCCGGAACAATTTTATACAGGAACATTCGCTGAGCGTTTCCTTCGGGAACGACAAATCGCAATCCTATTTCTCCACGAGCTATTATGGAGACAATGGCTGGACGATCGCCGACCGCGTGAACCGTTACACCCTCAACTTCCGCAACAATTATAATTTCTCCGACCGGCTGTCCGTCAGCTTTTCCACGCTGGCTTCCGTGCGGCAGCAGCGGGCGCCCGGCTCGCTCACGCGGCAGGAGAACCCGGTGGAAGGGCAATACGACCGGGATTTCGACATCAATCCTTTTAATTACGCCCTCACCGCCAGCCGTACGCTCACCGCCTACGACGAAAACGGTGAAAGGGAATATTTCCGCCGCAACTTCGCGCCTTTCAACATTCTCACCGAGCTGGAGAATAATTATATGAACATCAACGTGTCTGACCTGCGGCTGCAAGGCGACCTGAAATACAAGTTCACACCCGCGCTCAGCTTCGAGTTCGTGGGAGCCGTGCGCTACGTGAAATCGAGCATGGAGCACCAGATCACCGAGAACGCCAATATGGCCAACGCTTACCGCGCGGCGGGCAATTCTACCATCCGCGAAAAGAACCGGTTCCTCTACCGCGACCCGGAGAACCCCGAAGCGGAACCCGTGGTAGTGCTGCCTTACGGCGGTTTTTATAACAGAACCGAAGACCAGCTGGTGAGCTATGATTTCAGGAACAGCCTCAATTTCATCAAAACCTTCAACAATGTTCACTCCCTGAACCTGCTGGCCGGCATGCAGGTAAAATCAGCCGACCGCCAGAAGGCCAGCAATACCGGTTTCGGTTACCAGTACGACAACGGGGGCGTTCCTTTCGTGGATTACCGCATCGTGAAGCAAACCATCGAGAGCAATTTCCCGTATTATGAAATGAGCAAGGATTTCGACCGGTTCGTGGCATTCTACGGCTCCGCAGGATATACTTTCAAGCAGCGTTACAACTTCACCGGTACCGTCCGCTACGATGGCTCGAACCGGCTGGGTAAAAGCACCACCGCGCGCTGGCTGCCCACCTGGAGCGTCGCCGGGTCGTGGAACGCGGACAGGGAACCGTTCATGCAGAACCTGTCCTGGCTCGACTACCTTACGCTGAGAGCGTCTTACGGTCTCACCGCGAGCATGGGCCCAGCTACCAATTCAAGCATCGTGCTGCGCAATATCAACACCACCCGCCCGTATTTTTCGGAAGTGGAATCCGTGATCATGCTGGCGAACCTCGAAAACTCGGAACTCACCTGGGAAAAGGCGTATACGGCGAATGCCGGTATGGATGTGGGGCTGTTCAAGAACAAGCTCAACATTACGCTGGACGGGTACATCCGCAACAGCTTCGACCTGATCAGCATCATCCGTACCTCCGGCGTGGGCGGCGAACCGGAAAAAGCGGCCAACTATGCGGACATGAACTCATGGGGCGCGGAGCTGATGATCGGCGGGCCGGTGATCACGCGGAAGGACTGGGGATGGAGAACGAATTTCACCTTCGGTTATAACGAGAACCAGATCACGAACGACAGGAGCCGGCCGAACATATTCAACATGGTGCAGGCCGAAGGCGGCAACCGGCAGGGATATCCCGCGCGCAGCCTGTTCTCCCTCGAATTTAAAGGGCTCGACCCGTACCGCGGCGATCC
>JBQCFV010000155.1:0-6466 GCA_051958695.1 Chitinophaga sp.
CCTGCGTGATCACCAGCTCGTTGTTGAGGGAATAGTGCAAAGGCAGCCCCGCAGCCGTTTTGCCGCCGTCCAGCAAAGTTCCTGCGCTTATAAGCAACGGCGCGGCGTTTTTCGCCAGCTCGAAGAGCACATGCACCTGGTCGGGCGTTGCGGGATTTCTTTTGAGCTGCAAAACTTCTTCGTAATAATAATCGAGGCGTTTTTTGGTGAGCAGGTTCATATCCTCGCGGGCAACGGCGTGCACGCGGAGGTAGGCCATCAGCAGGGCCAGGTGCGGGGGGAGGTTGCGGGTGTTGGCAAGGAAGTTCTGCAGCTCGTTCTCGCCCATATTTTTCACGAGATCGAAAAAAGCCTGCCAGTCGCCCTGCGGCATGCTGTTTTCGTCGTAATAGTTCACCTGCGCGGCCAGCTGGTGCACGAAGCCTACCAGCTCGCCCGTCGTGCGCCCGTCTATCTTCACGGTGGCGGGGTCCAGCGCAGGCTGTACGCGCGCGTTCTGGTTCACGCCGTCGGTAGACAGCAGGTACTGGAGGATATTTTTGCTGGTGATGCTCATGTTACTTTTCGGTTAGATAGAAGGGGAATACCAGGTTGCTGCGGCTGTTGGTGCTTCTTACGGTATAATCCACGTGAATGCTCACCTTCCCTGTTTCGCGTTCTTCGGGCAGCAGCTTTACTTCATTGAGATCGATGCGCGGCTCGAACAATAGCAGGGCGGTTTTGATCTCGTGCTGGATGGCGGTGGCGGTGGTGGTGCCGAGCGATTCGAACAGCCAGCGGTCGCGCTTCCAGCCGAAACCGGGCTGCATCACGCGTTCGCCGAGCTCCGTGGAGAGGATCAGGGAGATGCTGCTGCGGATGTCTTCTTCCGCATCAAGCATTTTTACTTCTTTGTCCAGCTTGGAGAAGACGGGCGGGAAGCTCCATCCTCTTCCGAGAAATGCATTTTCCTGGGGCATCGCAAAACAATTTTTAATTCTTTCAGGGTCACAATCCGGGGCTCACAAATCGGTGCTTCGGTTTTCTTTCCAATTGCGCAGCGCGTCATAAGACGCGTTCTTTAATTTTTCACTCATACATCGGTGCGCTCCTTTCAATTATATATCGGTTCTTCAGCTTTTTCTTTCCAATTCCACAACGTTTCTTCACCCCCCGATCAGCACTGTCGGGCAACCGATGATGATCGAACCGCCATGCTCGGTACTATCCCCCATCCTCGCCTCAGGCATCCCGCCTATCAATACCGTCGCGTAGCCTTTGATCACAGTGTCCGGCGGGCCGGTGCAGGTGCACATATCGCCTACGCGCAGGGCGGGCGCACCGCCGATCAGTACCGTCGCACCGCCGGGTGGAAGTGCCGGGCCGCCCACGTGGGGCACCGTTCCCGTCACCATCGGGCAAACGTGCATATCGCCTACTCTTGCCGCCAATGACATATTATGTTCAGTTTATTTGTACAATCGCGCCTTTGATCACCGTATTCGCGCCCGAGCTGATCTCCATGCCTGCCGAACCTTCCGCCTTGAACTGCGTGCCGGCCTTTGCTTCGAAACCGGTGGAGCTTTCGAGCTTCACGCTGCCGGAGGCTTTCATCACCAGGTCTTTCGCGCTTTCGATAGTAATACCGTCCGGGGACAATACAATTTTGTTGCCGTTGAGGTCTTCCAGCTTTATCTCTTTCGCGTCTTCGTCCATCACGATCATGTTGCCGCCGGGCGTGTCTATGGTGAGTGTTTTTTTGTCGTCGTTGAAAAGGATGCGCATGCCGCTGCGGGTAATAAAACCTTTTTCGTGGTTATCGTCCGCGGCGGTGAGCGGCGCGGCTTTTGCGCTGCTGTTCAGCATGCCCAGCACGACGGGGTAACGCGGGTCGTCGTCCAAAAAACCCACGATCACTTCATCGTCTATTTCCGGCAGAAAAAAACTGCCGCGCGAACCGCCCGCGTCCAGCGTGGAAACCCGCGCCCAGATACCTTCCCCGTGCATGTCTACGGACGGTACTTTCACCCGGATGCGCCCTTCTCCGTCGGGGTCGCTTTCCAGCGCCGTTACCACACCGATGTGCAAACCGTTGATACCGGGCAGCAATGCGCCCGCGGGTTTTGCCTGCACATCAAATTTCTCTGTATGCATCTCCGGCGTCATGCCAAGCTGCAGATCGCAGAGCCAGTTGCCATAGCTGATCTCATGGCGCACGCCGCTCACCCAGCCCATGCCGTTGAAACGCGTGCCCAGCCCCTCCAGCGCCACGGTAATGCCCGGCAGCGCTTTCGAAAACCCCTGCACCCTCGCCCTGCCGCGCATAAAGGCCATGCGGCTGCGCAACACGCGCGCGTCCGCCCAATGCTGCACTTCTTCTTCGCTCATCCTGCCGGTTTGCCGGACGGTGAACAGGGGAATGCCTAATTCGGCGGGATCAAGATCGCCGGGCGTCGCCCAGCCGGGGTCATTGCTTTCCGCTTCCAGCAGGGATTGGCCGGCAGGGTCCCAGGCCTGCGCCTTTACGCTGCCGTATTGATGGTTGCCGTCTATTTCGGCGTCGAACTCGATCAGGTTGCTGCCGTAACGCAGCGTGGCAAGGGCCGTTGCGTTCACCAGTGGTTTTTTCACGTCGATCTTTCCTTCATGCGCGATGCTGATAAAACCGACGGCTTCTATGCGGCTGATAAAAAAATCCCAGTCCGTGCAATCGTATTGCACCATCTCAGCATGCGTTACGGGCGTGTCGTCCACTTCGCCGGTCAGCCCTTCCTTGTCCAGTATCGTTGCGGCGATGTCGCTGTCTTTCATGTCCTCGTATACGGCGCTGTTGCGGCCGATGGTGAGCAGGGTCGACCTGTCTTTGCACTCCACCACCAGCTCGGACCGCTGCTGACGCACGCGCAGGGAATGGCGCACTACGATGCCTTTGAAGATCACTTCTTCCACGCTATGATAACCCGCCAGTATCTCGATCTCGTTGCCGGGAATAAAAAGCTGCTGGTTGCTCACGGGCCAGTCGCCCAGCGCGGCGCTGCCGTCCGCGATCACAAGGCGCGCGGAAGGAATGCGGTTGGCCTCGTTATGAACGGAGATGCAGTGCACGGGAATATTGCCGGGAATGGGCTGCCCATTCACGTTCACCGTAAAGGTCACCAGGCTGGTATCCTGTTCTATCGGTAATAATCCTGCGCCGCTCATGTTTTTGTTTTTTTAGCGGGAGGAAAAAATATTTCTTTTCCTTCCCTGAGTTGTCTGAAGTTGAAAAGCTTGTTCACTTTTGCCACTTCGATATAATAATCGGGCGTACCGTAAATGTTGTGGCTCATCAGCAGGATATTGTCGCCCGCCGTTACTGTCCGCACATGCGTAAGATCGGGGGAGCTGTTGTTCTGCTCCAGCTCGCGCAGCCTGTCCGTAATGGAACCGTCGAAGGTGGCGCGGGCTTCCACGCGCAACGGCGAACCGTCGGGCGCGAACAGTTTGTAATTAAGGCTCAGGCTGCTGAGCACGCCTTCAAACACGAGCTTGCCCCAGGTGAGCTGCACCCTGCGTGGCGAGTGGCCGGTGCCGTCGTAAGTGTACACTACGTGCGCGAACTTGTATAATTCCTTGCTTACGTCGTAAGGTTCGTCCCCGCTGAACAGCCCGGCCACGGCGCCTGCGATGGGCACGTTATCCAGCGGGCCGGCAGGCGGCGGTATCACACCGGTGCCGTCGAACAGGAAAGTAAATTCCAGGGCGGGCGGCGAGGTGTTCGCGTACTTCGCTTCGCTGCCGGCGTTGCCGGGCGCGGGGGCGCGGTCGTAGTTCACCTGGTAATTGATGGTGTAATTGTCCGGGTTCACCTGCACGCTGTACTTGTCCTCATCGGCATTGCTCAGCACGGGCGTATCGTCCGCGTTCTGAACGGGCTGAAAAGCGACGATGATCATCTTCTCCAGCTTGCCGGTGCCAAATAAGGAATCGAACATGACTTATCTTTCTTTTTGTTGTGTAAGCGCCCTGATCACTTCTTCCGTGCACATGGCCACGATCTTCTGCATATCCGCGGCGTTCACGCCCCGCGAAGGGGAAGCGCCGCCGTTGCCGCCGGACGCCGTTTGCGGCGGTGTTTCTTCCACGCGTGCGCGTATTACCAGTTCTCGTATCTCGATGGGCATTGTTATGTTTTTTAGATACTGATGCCGATGTCCGCCGAAGCCGTGAGCCCCGCTGCCAGGTCGAGCGCCACGCTTACGGGATCGTAGTATTTGAAATACTGGTAAGAAAGCACGAGCGTTTCCACCACGATCTCGTTGCTGCCGGCGTTGATGCCGCTGATCTCCAGCTTTTTGGGAATGGCGTTCACCAGGTACCAGTTGTACAGCGGCACATGATCTGCGTTCATAAGGGAGATCATGACGTTGCTCGGCTTGAACTTAAATTCGTCTATCGCCTGCCGCGCCCAGTGCAGCACGCCGGAACCGAGAAATTTCCCGCGCTTCAGCGTTACGTCGCCGTACTTGGTGCGTACCGGCAGGTTGTGCACGAAACGGTGCTCGCCGCCTTCGGGCTTTGTTTCCATCTCGATGTCCACGCTCAGCCCGGATACTTCCTGGAAGCGCACATCGTTGGGGAACTGGGGCAGTATTTCGAACAGCACCAGGAAATGGAACCCCACCTGCGGGGTATCGAATGCAGACATAAGCGTTATTCGTTTTGGATAACCAAACCTTCGTGTACCAGCTCGATGGACTCAATGGCCACCTCGTTGCCGTCCGCTTTCAGATCGGTGCTTTGCACCTTGATGGGCCAGGCGTTCTTCACTTTCCACACTACTACCGGCTCGTGATTCTCATTGAGCAGGCTGATGGTCACGTTGCGGCGTTCGATGGTATTGAGGGCTACGGTGTTCCACCAGGTGTAAAACTCGTTGTCGCCTTTGAAGGTGCCGCGTTTCAGGGTGATGTTGCTGAACTTCTGCATGCCCGGCATTTTGGTCTTCACATATTCGGGATTGGCGCCGTCGCGGTATTCGATGGGATCGGTCTGCACGTCGAGCCCGGACACCTCGGTGAACCCGATGCTCGCACCACCCCATTCAACCTGGAAGTGGAATTTTGGAAGCGGATAATTCGCCATAACTTAAAATTTTTGGATGTTAATTATCAATGGTGATCAGGATTCCTGCATTTTGTGACTGAAGCGCAGCACGATAAATTCCGCCGGGCGAACGGCCGCCATGCCTATTTCCACGATCAGCCTTCCTTCGAGAATGTCCTGCGCGGTCATTGTTTCGTTCAGCCCCACCTTTACGTAAAAAGCCTGTTTGGTAGTGGCGCCGGCCAGCGCGCCCTGGCGCCATTGCAGCGTCAGGAAGTTTTCTATCATCGCGCGGATGCGTACCCAGGTATTGGCGTCGTTGCCTTCGAACACGAACGGTTCCGATGCTTTTTTGGTGGACTCTTCCACGTAAATGAAAAAACGCCTTACGTTGATGTAGCGCCATTCGTTGTCGTTGCCGGCAAGCGTGCGCGCGCCCCATACGAGAATGCCTTTGCCGGTGAAGGCGCGGATGGCGTTAACGGACTTGCCGGTCTCATGCACGTTGAGCGAGCTTTGCTCCTGGTCGGTGAGCTTGTAAGCCGGTGTTACCACGGCACGGAGACTCACGTTGGCGGGCGCTTTCCATACGCCGCGCGAACGGTCGGTCGCCGCATAGATCCCTGCAACGGCGCCGGATGGCGGCAGCAGGCTCATTTCCGCGCGCACGCGTTCGTACACGGCTTTGAAGAACGGGTGTTTGAGGAACAGCTGCTGCTGCGCCTGGTCCGTTCTGAAAATGGCGTCCTGCAAAATGGCGACGTATGCGCCCGCGATCGTTTCGAACGCGGTTTGCAGCATGGCGGCGTTCGCTGCGTTGACGGCGGTGGCCTGCACGGTGCCGCCGTCCCAGTTGGTGGCGTTGGCGGCGATGGTATTGATGGCCGCTCCCGCCACCCAGTCCTGCGTGTCGAGCAGCGTGTAGTCCGTATCCACGTTCGCTTCCGTGCGGGCGGCGGCTACCGAGGCGCGCACATGCTGGTTCTTTTCATATGCGATCAGATTGATGATCTGCGTGCGCAGCTCGGTATTAGCCCGCAGCCCCGTGATGATATGGACCATCGCGGGTGAATTGCCGGCATCATCTTCCAGGTCGCGGAGCGACAGCGCGAGGCTGCGCACGAAGGTGATGAGCGCATTAAAAGCGGTGCGGGCCTGCGCGGGATTGCCCGCGGCCAGTACGTCCTGCCGCAGCCGGGTGAGGTGGGCGGACATGGGGTTAAAGTTGCCGCGGTTAAGCACCGGTGCTGCAATTTTTCCGAACACGCGGTTCTCTTCGAGCAGGCGTGCGCGCAGATCGGTAACCAGCGCGTCCAGCACCGGGTTGCCGGTCAAGGCGTCCATAGTGCCGTCGGGCACGGGCGCATCCGCATGGTCCACGATATTGAGTTGGGAGAAACTG
>JBQCFV010000156.1:0-14260 GCA_051958695.1 Chitinophaga sp.
GGCGCCGACCCCGTAGCTGCCGCCGCGCACCTGGCGGCGGACTGGGTGCGGGCGGACAAAGGGCGCACGCGTTACTGGGAGATCGGCAATGAAAGCAACGGCACCTGGCAGGCGGGCTACCGCATAGACCAGTCGCAGAACAAGGACGGGCAGCCGCAGCTCGTCACCGGCGAGTTGTACGGCAAACATTTTAAAGTATTCGCGGATTCCATGCGAAAGGCCGCCGCTGAGAACGGCCAGCCCATCTTTATCGGCGCGCAATTGCTGGAGCACGAGCCGGCCACCTGGGCCACGCCTACGGACCGGCAGTGGAACAGCGGCGTGCTGAAACAGGCGGGCGCAGCGGCGGATTATTTTATCATCCATAGCTATTATACGGCGTACAACACCAACTCCAACCCGCCGGAAGTGCTCGCGTCCGCGGAGGCCGTTACCAAAGCGATGGCCGACTACGTGGCCGCTACCCTTACCCGCGAAGGCGTGCCCATGAAACCGCTGGCGCTGACCGAATGGAACATCTTCGCCATCGGTTCGCAGCAGATGGTGTCGCAGGTGGCGGGCATGCACGCCGTGATGGTGATCGGCGAGCTGATGCGCAACCGCTACGGCCTGGCTTGCCGCTGGGATCTTGCCAACGCCTGGGAGAACGGCAACGACCACGGTCTGTTCAGCCAGGGAGAGCCCGCATCAGGCGAGCAGAAATGGGAACCGCGCCCGGCATTTTATTATCTCTATTATTTCAGCCGCTGTCTTGGCGACCGCTTTATCAACGCCGAAGTGTCCGGCGCGAACAGCGGCATCAAAGCCTATGCTTCCACTTTCAGCTCCGGCGAAGCCGGCGTAACGCTGGTGAATGCCTCCAGCTCCGCGCGCGACGTGCAGCTGGCGTTCAAAAACTTCAATCCCGGCGGCCGCTATTACTGGTACGTGCTCACCGGCGGCGAAGGCGTCAGCAGCTTTTCGCGTAAAGTGTTCGTGAACGGCGCCGGGCCTTCGGGCGTTTCCGGCGGCCCCGCGGATTACGCTACGCTAAAGGCTTTCAGCGCGCAGGCTTCGCAGGGTGTGAAGGTGAGTTTGCCGCCAATGTCGGTGGTGTGCATGGTAGTAGAGCCCGATTAAGATATTTCACTATGTAAGGATCGAGAGCACCCTTGGGCTGACCAAAATAATGGTCAGCCCTAATTTATGTATAGCGATCTGCAAAGCTGCCGGAGCGGGACTTTTTGGCATGGGGCCGGCGATACGGGTGAATTGGGCCAACCTTCCGTGTACATTCCGCAATCAGCCCGGAAATCAATAAATTGGTACCGACCAACATTCCTGCGTTATGCTCAACCGAAGGACCCACCTCAGGCTGCGGCAGCTCGGGCTGATCGTGATCACCTGGCTGTTTATCGGTTTTCTCATCGCCGTGTACGATCATCTTGTATTGCATACCGCCAATTCCGCCGGGCCTTCCGCGGGTTATTCCTTCCAGCGGTCGTTGTTCGTGAACATGCTCGCCGGTCTTATCGGCGCGCTGCTGGGTGGCAGCATCATGGTGTTTTATGTGAACGAAAAATTCCGCGACAAACCCTACGGCTACACCCTTCTCACGGTTACCCTCAGCTTTGTGGGCGTAGTGCTGGTCGTGACGCTGGTGCTGGGCATTGTGGCCAACCCGGACAAAGCGCGGATGTACAAGAACGGGCTCGTGTGGGCCATCGTGGTGGCCGTTACGCAGCTGCTGATGCAGATCAACAGCAAGTTCGGGCCGGGCGTGTTCTGGAACATCGTTCGCGGGCGCTACAACACGCCGCGCGAAGAGCGCCGCATCTTTATGTTCCTCGATCTCAATTCGTCCACCGCCATCGCCGAAAAGCTCGGCAATAAAAGATACCACGCCTTCCTCAAAGACCTGTTCACCGACATCACCAACCCCGTGCTCGACAACCGCGGCGAGATCTATCAATACGTCGGCGACGAAGTGATCGTGGCCTGGCGGTACGATGAAGGTGTGGCCGACAGCAAATGCGTGCAATGTTTCTTCGACATCAAGCTGCACCTCGAAACGCTGAAGGACAAATACCTCGCACAATACGGCGTGATGCCGGTATTCAAGGCCGGTATTCATTCCGGCAAAGTGGTGGCGGGAGAAGTGGGCATCATCAAGCGGGACATCACGTATTCAGGCGATGTGCTCAATACCACTTCGCGCATACAGGGCCTTTGCAAACAGTACAACGCGGAAGTGATCGCTTCCGGCGACCTGATGGCGGAGCTGCGGCTTGACGGGCATTTCGAAGCGCAGGCTTTGGGCAGCATCCGGCTGCGTGGGAAGGAAAAGGAAATGGCATTGGTGGCATTGCGGCCGGTAGCGATGGTTTGATCACGGTAATTTGATCATTCGAAACAAAAGCAATTAAAGGAGCTGAGAAAATAGCTGAGCGACACGCAATATTTCCTGAACGCCACAAGCTCTTTTGTTACAAAAAATTTAAAAGGGAAAAAATTGAGGCTGATGTTTTTTAGCAGCGGGAGCTTGCAGAATTTTGTATGACTATGTCTGAATACCGGATTCAATTGGAAGGTCTTCAGGAAATACCGGAGTTTGGCGTGCGTCATATGATTCAGCGCAAGGTATTCCGTCATCAGGTCATTCACGCCTACCAGCTGCTTGTTCCGCTTCTGCAGCAGGTTACGTACCCATCGTTGCGGCAGGAACTGTATCCACGGAATTTTAACGATTCCCCAAAGATGCGAGGCATACGGTCCTTCCCAGGGCGGGTAGCTGAAAAAGATAACCCCGTCCTTTTTGAGGTTGCGGTGGATCAGCGTTTCTAATATGTTTGGGATCCATTCAGGTTTCAGGTGTTCGATCACATCGCTGAGCATAATGTAATCGTACTGTTTGTCTACCGGGTGCTCGATAATATTTCGCACGCTGAAATGTACGTTGCCGACATTGTGACGCCGCTGCAGCTCCTGCGCGATCGCGATATGGTTTGGATCAAGGTCCACCCCGTCCACATTCGCACCGGTTTCTGCCGCCAGCCAAAGCGTCATCCCGCCCATCCCGCATCCGAAATCAAGGATATCTTTTTGTGAGAGGTCGAAGTGTTTTTGCAGGAAGTGTTTGTCCAGCCAAAGATGCGATTGGTTGCTGGAATAATTTTTTTCAGCATACGCGAGGCCTTCGTGGAATTGTTGCGCATTCAAAGTTGACATAAGGTCCATCGTTGTTGAATCGATGAAAATAGGCCTTTTATCCTTTCTATCAAAATTTTCATGCCGACTATGTAACATCAAAACCAAAACCCTGCCCGCTTTGGACAGGGTTTTAGTCATACAGGTTGATCTTTTTTACGGCAACACTTCGATCCCTTCCATATTATCCAGCCGCGCAATCAGCCCCCAGCCATAGAAGTTATTGGCGATGCCGACAAGCAGCTTATTGTTGCCCTCGTTCAGCGGCAGGTCGAAATGCGCGTTCTCCAGCGACAAACGGCCCAGCGGCTGTTTGGACTGCGGTGTGGCGAATGTGTTCTTGTCCGTGTACAGCACGCGGTCGTTCACATAGATCCAGATTTCGTCGCTGAAGCCAAGGTCTACCCGGCGTATCTGCGCTTTGGAGGCTTTTAGCGTGAGCTTTAGCCAAACGAGGCGGCGGCCGGTGGTTTTGCCGTACATGCGCGTGATGTTCACCATGCCGAGGCGTTCCGCGGTGATGGGCTTCCAGCTCTCCTGCAGCTCGGGCGCTTTGTAATTGAACGGTTCCTGACCGAAGGGAAGTTCTTTGGCGGAAGATATCTGCCAGCTGCGGAGATAGCGCGGGTCGTTGTAAGTGGGATCGGATTCCGGTTCGGGGCTGAGCCCTTCCACCTGGCCGGGCCGCACCACGAGATTCGCGATCTTGCCCGCACCGTCGAACGCGAGGGCGCCGGAGCGGGTATTGCCCAGCAGCTGCGGCACCTGCAGGGCGGGACGTTCCATGTCGTTCACATACACCACCATCCGCTGCCCGGAGATGATCAGCTTGAAATGGTTCCATTCGTTCTTTTTTACGGGCGCCGGCCCCTGGTAATCGGGCAGCAGGTCCCAGAGGTTCACGCCGTCGAGGAAAGGCGCGTACTGAATAGCCTGCATGGCGTTGGGAATGCCTTCCACATGCGTACGCAGGTAAAAACATTCGGTCTCGAGCGTATCTTTCCTCCGGAAATAGAAAGCCGCGAATGCAGGGCCGTCAGGCGCCCAGTCGAACTCGATGGTGCCGTCGGAGAAGTCCGTTCCCTTTACCACGGCTACGTCCGTATGCGTCAGCAGCCGGATGGCGGATTTGGATTTAAAATCGGCGAAACTGACGGCGCCTGCTTTGGTTTCCCAGGCATCGGGCGTCATAGGGATACGCACTTCGGCGTTTTTTTTCTGGGCATACAAAAAGGCGGAAGGAAGCAATGCCAGTGCGATCAGAACTTTTTTCATATCGATATTTTTTTAAACTTTGAATGCTGACGGAAACGAACGGTTCAAAGATGGGCAGATAGGGAAGAGAAGGCGTACCAAACCCGTTTCAACTTCATGCAACTTCATTCATGAAGGCATTCAACTGAAAATCAATGAAAAACAACAACGAAGCGATATACCTGGCAGCCTGCTGCGCGGCGATAGAAGACAAACTGGGCTGGGGCGCCAGCGCGGTTTGGACGAACCAGGATTTTGAGAACCTTTCCGAGAACATACTCGAAGCCACCGGCGTAACACTCAGCAGCACTACGCTGAAACGCATCTGGGGAAGGGTGAAATACGACAGCGCGCCGACTTTCACGACGCTCAACACGCTGGCCCGTTATCTTGGTTACGAACATTGGCGCACCTTCAGGCAAAGCGAAGAAAAAAAAGCGCAAGGGCAGGAGCTGCAGGAAAGGAAGGAAGAAGACGCAGGCATCTCAAAAAGCCGGTACATCTGGACGGCCCTCGGGCTGGGAGCGCTGGTCGTAATGGCGATCCTCGGTTTCAACTCCATCCGCAATAAAAAAAGCCCGGTAATAACGGAAGAAGCCCCGCCCGCGGAGCTGTACAGCTTCACCAGCCGCAAAACCGTCACCGAAGGCGTGCCCAACACCGTGATCTTCGACTACGACGCCACCGCCGCGCCGGACGATTCCATATTTATCCAGCAGAACTGGGACCCGACAAAACGTTTCCGCGTATCGCGCGCGCAGCGCCAGGCGACTTCCGTATATTATTATCCCGGCCACTTCCACGCCCGGCTGGTGGTGAACGGGCAGGTCGTAAAAAAACATTCGCTGCTGATCACCACGAAAGGTTGGCTGCCCATGATAGAGCAGCCGGAGGTGCCGGTGTATTTTAAAGAAGAAGACGCCGTTAAAAACGGCGAAATGGGGATCAGCGTGGCGCAGATCAGAGCAAAGAACATCGAAATGCAGCCGGAAGCGCCCTGGGTGCGGTATAGCAAGATCGGCGGCTGGGATACGGTGCGCACAAAAAATTTCCACTTCGAAGCGGAGGTAGTGAACGATTACGGCGAAGGCTCCGCCGTATGCAGGCTTTCGGAGATCTATCTCCTCTGCGACGGCAGCGCCATCATGCTGCCGCTGGCGGGCGTAGGCTGCGTGTCTGACCTGAACCTGCTGATGGTGGACCATTTTGTTTCCGGTAAAAAGCAGGACCTCTCGGGCTTTGGCGCCGATCTTTCCAAATGGACAAAAGTGACCTGCGACGCGAAAGAAGGGCTGGTAACCGTGAGAGTGAACGGTCACGCGGCGTACCAGGCAACCATCGGCGAAGACGCGAAGATCGTGGGCGTCAATTTCCGGTTCAAAGGAACGGGGAGGGTGAGAAATGTGAAGCTGGGGCCGCCGCCAATCAATTGATTTGTATATTTAAGGATAATTCCAACGTCTATGAACAAGCGACAGGCCATTGTTTGCGGCTGCATTATTTCCTGCGTCATCATCCTGTCCCGCTGCATCGGCACGGGTAAAAAGGAAACAGACTTAAGGGGAGAACAATATGCCGCGCAGGCCTCCTGCCAGGGTTGTCATAAAGCCGTGTACGATTCCTACCTGCAAACCGCCCATTTTAATACGTCCGCTGAAGCCGGCCCCGAAAATATAAAAGGCAGCTTCGACGCGCCGGATAACGTGTACCACTATACGGAAAACAAAACGGTGGTGATGGAAAAGCGCGACAGCGGGTTATTCCAGGCCAGTTACGAAAAAGGGGTACCGAAAGAGGCGCACCGTTTTGATATTACCGTCGGGTTGGGGAAAAAGGCGCAGACCTTTTTGTACTGGAACGACGGCAAATTCTTCCAGCTGCCGCTTTCCTATCTCGTTAGCGCGCACCAGTGGGCCAACAGCCCGGGCTTTCCGCCCACCTACGCCAAATTCAACCGCTCGATACCAAGCATCTGTTTCGGTTGTCATACTTCTTACGTAGGGATCAAAGACACAAAGATCGAAGGGCTGCAGGTGGTGGAAACCTTTCACCGCAACCGTACCGTGTACGGCATCGACTGCCAGCGCTGCCATGGCCCCGCCGCGGCGCATGTGGACTATCATACCGCGCATCCCGAAGACAAGCAGCCGCATCATATGACGCGCATCAGGGCCTTGTCCAACCAGCAGCGGCTGGACCATTGCGCGATCTGCCATTCGGGCGTCGGCTCCTTGCAGCAGGCCGTGTTCAATTTCAAACCCGGCGACGATCTCAGCGATTATTATTTCCCCGAGATCGGCGGGATCGCAAAAACCACCGCGCTCGACGTTCATGGCAATCAATACCAGCTGTTCACCGCCAGCAAATGTTTTGTGAAAAGCAGGGAAATGAATTGCTCCAGCTGTCACAACCCGCATGCAAGCGAAGCAGGCAACATCGAGCTGTTCTCGCAACGCTGCATGAGCTGCCACCAGGCGGGCAGCGAGGCGTTCTGTACCTTTAAATCCTTACCCGCGGCCACGCTTTCAAAAAACTGCATCGATTGCCACATGCCCGCGCTGCCGAGCAATATCATTACGCTGCTTACCAACGGCGCCACCAATCCAACGCCCGATTCCATCCGGACGCACCTGATAAAGGTCTATCCCGAAGAAACGGCGAGGATCATGGCGATGATGGGGAAATAAAGAGGATATGGAATCAGGCGAGCTGGCAGTTCATCCACTCTAAAAGAGCTATTTACCGATTATCCTGTTTATTTACCGCTAGTAATCAAAATGAGCCTATTATAGTACTATGTATAAAATAGTACTATGTTTAAAATTATATTGCAGGCAATATAATCCGCCCCTTCCATGACAAAGTTTTTCTCCCCCTTTTTCGCATGCATCGTATGCGCCCTCTCAACCACCGCGCAGGACAACAGCGAACAGCTCACGCAGCTCATTCTTAAAAAAGACAGCCTTTTCTGGCACGCCTACAATACCTGCGACACCAAGGCCTCCGCCGCATTTTTTTCTGACGACGTAGAGTTTTACCACGACAAAGGCGGCATTACCCTCGGGCTCACCAACCTGGTGCAGTCGCTGAAAGACGGTTTATGCAAACAGCCCGATGAGTTCAGGCTGAGAAGGGAAGCGGTACCCGGCACGGTGCATGTATTCCCGCTAAGCAAGAATGACGTCTTTTACGGCGCCGTCATCAGCGGCGAGCATTATTTCTATATCAACCAGAAAGGCAAACCCGAATACCGCGACGGCTGGGCGAAGTTCACGCACCTTTGGCTGAAGCAGAACGTCGAATGGAAAATGACGCGCATCTTAAGCTACGATCATCGTCCCGCGCCAAACGGCAAAATTGCCATCGGGCTTCCGCAAAGCGTGCTGCAAACGTACGCGGGGAAATACACCGGCAAACAATCCGGCACCTTGCAGGTAGACGCAGGGCAGGGCGTGCTGGTGCTCACGAACAAAGGCAAAACCTTCACGATCTACCCTGAAAAACAAAATATCTTTTTTATGAAAGAACGCGAGATCACGTTCGAGTTCTCTCAAAATAAAATGACCGTAAAGGAGCACGGGGCAGTGGCGGAAGAACTGGTGAAGGAATGATCTATTGAAGCCCTACCCACCATTGGCTGAAAGTCTGCTCCGGGTCCTGCAGGTCCACCGCTTCGCCGATAGCGGGCGTTACCAGCGGGATGCCCACATCTTTATTCGCAGCGGTTATCCTGCTCAGCGGCTCGTCCCAGGGATGGTTGGCCAGCATGAACTTGGAGGAATGTACGGGGAAGAGGCGTTTCGCTTTCAGGTCGCGGGCCGCCTGCAGGGCTTCTTCAGGTTGGGTGTGAATGTATTTCCATTTGGCGTCGTATTGCCCGTTGTCGATCATCACGAGATCGAAAGGGCCGAACTTTTCGCCGATGTCCGCAAAATGGCTATCGTACCCGCTATCCCCGCCGATGTAGATCTTAAGGCTGGGCGTTTGCAATACGTACGACATCCAGAGCGTGTTGTTGCGGGTAAAACCTCTTCCTGAAAAGTGCCGCGCCGGCGTGGTATGGATCACGAACCCGCTGTCGGGCTCCAGGCTTTCGTGCCAGTCTTTTTCGATCAGCTGCTCTTTGGAATAACCCCAGTGCTCGAAATGCGCGCCCACGCCCAGCCCGCAGATCACCTTTCGGATGCGCGGCTGCAGTTTCACGATGGTTTCATAATCGAGGTGGTCGTAATGATCATGGGAAATGAACAGGTAATCAATGTCCGGCAGATCGTCCGTTGTGTAAATGTCCGCCCCGTTGAAAGAGCGTGTGGTACCGGGAACCGGCGATGCGTTGCCGCTCAGCACGGGATCAACGAGCATGCGTTTGCCGTCTATCTGCATGAAGTACGATGAATGGCCGAACCATACCAGCACGTTTTTGCCGGTGGGAAGGTTCCGCAGGTCGGTTTTGACGGAAGGCAGGCTGTCCGCCGGGCGCCGCCGCGGCGATTTTTTGAACAGTACTTCCCAGGTCACTTCAAATATGCTATGCCCTTCGGTAAGCGAAGGCGTGAAGCGGAGGTTCTGGAACTTTCCGTCTTTATAGTGCGGCGATCGCTGCATTCTTTCCAGCCTTTCACCGGCCGGGCTTTTTCCGAATTTGCTTTGTTTCATATAAAAAAAGGTTAAGACAGCCAGGAGCGCCATAAGGCTCAGTACCGCTATCAGCAAGCGTTTCAGTACCCTGAATATTTTTTTTCTCATCTGGTAACAGGTTAGGGCTGTTTGGTTATGTAGACGAACGGGGGGAGGGAATATTTTATGGGGTCAAAAAAAAGACCCGCGCCGCGCGCAGGTCTTTGAAAGAAGTTCAGGACAGCGGCGAATAATCGCCGGGGCGGAGGTAATAATCTTTCCAGCGGAAATTGGTACCGTCGTCATAGTCATGCTCCTGGTTGTAGGCGATCATGATGCTCTGGCTGTAAGCGTTGAGCGACTGCGGTGTCTCGTAGCCGCCGCTGCCTTCCACGTAACCCACGATCGCGTAGTTCACCTGCAGGCCGCCTGGCGTGTAAGGAATGGTAGCGTTGAGGTCGGAATAAAAACGCATTTCAACATCGCCGTACAGGCCGGGGCCGCTCTGGTATTCATTAATGTAGCCGAGCCAGACGTACACCGGGTCGGTGGCGGTTTCGGAACCGCGTTTGACCACCGCTTTGATCATGCCGTTGGCCATTTTTGCAACGGGCACGAGCGTGGGCGGGTAGAGGCGGTTAACGCTGGATTCGATCACGTTTTTCGGGTTCAGCACGGCGTTGCCGGCAGGGGAGGGCATTGAGAAGACGTTGGGCATCGCCGCCATCAGCAGCATGCCTGCAAGGAAAAGGGCTTTTTTCATGAAGTGGAATTTTAGATGATTAACAATAAACAATTTTTATTTCCGGGCTAAGGGTTGTTTTCGGGTGATGTTGAAAGACAATATCAGCTAGGGTGAATTTCCGGTTTATGCAAACGTTTGAATAAAAAATCCCGTATCGCGTTTCGATACGGGATTGTATGTAGAAATATGTGCTCTTACGCCATCGCTCCGTTCACGCCGATCACCTGTCCTGACACCCATTTCGCATCGTCTGAAACGAGGAACGCCACTACTTTGCTGATATCTTCCGGCTGGCCGAGGCGGTTAAAAGCATTCAGCCCTTTTAAACGGTTGATCGCTTCCTCCGGTTTTCCTTTCAGGAACAGTTCAGTGGCCACGGGGCCCGGGGCTACGGCGTTCACGTTGATGCCCCGGCCGATCTCTTTCGCGAATACCCGCGTGAGCTGCTCTACCGCCGCTTTGGTGGCGGAATACACGGCGTAGGTGGGCATCATCAGCCTCGTGAGCGTGGTGGAGAAGTTGATGATCGTGCCGTTGTCCGCCAGCCTCGCTGCGGCTTCTTTCAGCGCGAGAAAGGTACCTTTTACGTGGACGTTGAAATGTTTGTCGAAATCCGCTTCGGTATTGTCTTTCAGCAGCTTCGTCTCCATCACGCCGGCGTTGTTGATCAGCACGTCGATGCGGCCGAACGTTTCGATGCCTTTGTCGAACAGGGCGGTCACTTCCGCGGCTTTGCTCACGTCGGCCTTTACGGCGATGGCTTCGCCGCCGTTGCCGCGGATGCCGTTCACCACATTCTCCGCTTCCCTGCCATTGCTGGCGTAGTTCACGATCACTTTTGCGCCCTGCGCCGCCAGCTTCACGGCCATGTCCGCCCCGATGCCTTTGGACGAGCCGGTGATCAGTATTACTTTGTTATCCAGTGTTTTCATTTGATCTTTTTTGGGTTTCGAGAATGCAAAGATGCGGTAAATGCTTCGCATGAAATTGCAATATCCTCAGCAAAACCTGCCGATTCTTAAGATACGGAATCCCCCGGAATGATTAATTTACGGGCCGTATGAAAAACGAGCGGATCAAAGTATACGATACCTTGTTCGACCAGTACCGCGATATGGGCGTAACGCCCGAATTTCACGGCGACGAGAAAGATTTTTCCATCTTCCGTTTGCAGGACGTGTTCCGCGAGCTGCCATTCAGCGCGGAAACCAGCCGGCTGAACTTCTTTGTGTTCAACTTCATCAAAAACGGCCACGGCGAATACCGCGTAGACGATGAACGCTACGATCTCCTTCCCGGCAGCTTTTATTTTACGAATCCCGGTCATTACCGTTCCTATTCCTGGACGGAAATAAAAGACGTAACGCTCATTACTTTCAGCGAGGCTTTTCTCAAAAAATACGTTCATCCGCAGATCTTCGACCAGTTCCCGTTCCTGCTGGCGGAGAATTTCCCCGTGCAGCGGCTGCAAAGCGAGGTGTTCGCGCAGTTTGAGACCATCTACACGCAGATATATAAAGAATATGCAACTGACTGCACTTACCGCAACCAGCAGATCGGGCATCTTTTTGTGGTGCTGCTGCTGAAGATCAAGCAGTTTTTCTGGGATGGCTACGATCCCCTCAGCGAAGGCAGCCGCAGCTCGCAGATCGTGAAACGTTTCCGCGATCTGCTGGACAGTCATTACCGCCATGTAAGCGACGGAAAAACGGTATCCGTTTTGCGCATACAGGATTATGCGGACGATCAGCACCTTCACCCCAATTATCTCAGCACCGTTATCAAAACCAAAACCGGCAGATCTATCGGCGCCTGGATCATGGAGAAGAATATGGCGGAAGCCAGATCGCTGCTGCGGCATTCCGGCTTATCCATCAAGGAGATCGCTTACAGGCTTGGGTTTAGCGATCCCGCGCACTTCAGCGGGTACTTCAAAAAGAATGCGGGCGTAACGCCGGCGGCTTACCGGAAAGGCGGTGAATGAAGGGCGGAAAGGAGGCAGGAAATAACGGCTGTTTGCCGCTAAGCGGAAAATTCAGGAAACTTCGATTATATTTAACCGTCAAATTTTGATATAAAACCCTCATCATTATGCATCCGAAACCCAAGTTTCTGACAGCGATCTGTCTTGGAGGCGTGTTTGCGCTCACTTCCTGCGGCCAAAGCGCCCCGAAAGGTACAGGCGGCGCAGCGGGCGACAGCTCACTGGCGCCGGTGGAAACCAAAGCCGCCAATGCTCCCGATTATAAACCCGCTTTCCCGGGGCAGACGAGGATAGGCGGTGTAAAGACCGCCATGGCCTACGAAGGGAAAGTGATCACCAGCGACCTCAAAAATCCCTGGGGCATCACTACTTTGCCGGACGGCCGTTTCCTCATCACCCAGAAAAAAGGCACCATGCGCATCGTTTCGCCTGACGGAACGGTGAGCGATTCCATTACCGGTATTCCTCCCGTAAACTCCAAAGGGCAGGGCGGTTTGCTGGGTGTACGGGTGGACCCTGATTTTGCCAGCAACCGCATGGTATACTGGGTGTTCTCCGACCCCTTGCCGGAAGGTAACCTTACCGCCGTGGCAAAAGGCAAACTTTCCGCCGACGAAAAAACGATCGAAGGCGCTACCGTTATCTACCGCGCCACGCCCGCTTACAAAGGCACACTGCATTACGGCGGCCGCATCGTGATAGACAAGAGCGGCAACCTGATCATCAGCACCGGTGAACGTTCCGATCTTGAAACAAGGCCGCAGGCGCAGGACCTGAAATCGGCGCTGGGTAAAGTGATACGCATCACCAAAGATGGCGCGCCCGCAGCCGGCAATCCTTTCGAAGGCAATGCCGATGCGCGTCCCGAGCTGTATTCTTATGGTCACCGCAACGTGCAGGGCCTTGCGTTCAATCCTGCTACCGGCGATCTCTGGGAAACCGAGTTCGGCCCGAGGGGCGGCGATGAGGTAAACCGCATCGAGCCCGGCAAAAACTACGGCTGGCCTACCATCACGTACGGCATCGAATACAGCGGCAAAAAAGTGGGCGACAGCATCCAGCAGAAAGCAGGCCTCGAACAGCCTGTTTATTACTGGGACCCCGTGATCTCGCCGAGCGGCATCACGTTCTACAGCGGCGACGCCATGCCCGAGTGGAAGAACAACCTGTTCATCGCCGGTCTCAGCAGCACGCACATCGCGCGCCTCGTGATCGAGAACAATAAGGTGGTGGGTGAGGAACGTTTGCTGGCGGATGAAAAAGAACGTTTCCGCGATATTACCGAAGGAAAAGACGGCGCATTGTACGCCATTACGGACGGCGGCAAGCTGTACCGCATCTTCAAGAAATAAAAGCTGTTTTTATAAGGAAGCCCCCGGTTCGCAAGATGCCGGGGCTTTTGCATTTCCCCCGTTCGTCAAGCTTTCTCCGCACAAGATGTAAACACTTTCCCCGCATCGCCCGAAGGCCGTAGCTTTCAGAAAAATTCCGGCCCATGAAACTGATCCTGCAAATTATTTTATTGATCGCCATCCATTCCTGCTCGCAGGCGCAGCGTCAGTCCGCGCCCGCCGTATATGTTGGCAGCACGCCCTGCAGCCAGGGCACGCGCCCTTTGCCCGGCATGGATACGCAGATGCCATGCGAGCTCATGAAATGGAAATTGTTTTTGTACAGACGCACATTCGAGCTGCATTGCGAATACGGCATGCCGAAGCAAAGCACAAAAGGTTTTGAAGAGAGAAAGACCGTTGATCTTTCCGGCAGCTGGACGGTGGAAAAAAGCAAAGGCAGGACGATCTACCAGCTGCGTGACGAAAGGACCGGCAGAACCTTTTCATTCCTCCGGCTCAGCGGCGAACTGCTGCACTTGCTGGATGCCGATTGGCGGTTGATGATCGGTAACGGTGGATGGAGCTATACGCTTAGTAAAATTGTTGCGCCGTAAACACACTCAAATACAGCATCATTATGAAAACGATATTCACCGTCATCAAAACAATACTCATCCTCCTTTCCCTGCTGCCCTCGCAGCTTTCCAACGCGCAAACGGCCGCTGCGGACAATCATCCTTCCGAAGCTATCACCTTTCAACCCGTTCCGAAAGGCCCCTGTCTGTTGGGCGTTTTTGAAGGAAGGATCCCTTGTTCCATCGTGGCAAAGCAGCTGCAGCTTAAAACGGACAAGGATTGCGAAAAACTGAAAACCCGTCTGGAACTATATAACGATGCCGCCTCCAGGCAACCGGCGGTTTTTAAGCTCCGCATCGTAGGCGGGGGAGAAGAGAAATGGCAGGACGGCCACTCGTACCGCCTGCAAAACCTTAGCGGCAAATGGCATTACGAAAAAGGTTTGCCCGGCAACGACGGCGCAGCAGTATGCGTGCTGGAACCGGACGGCACCCGCACAAAACTGTATCTCTGGAAAGGCGATGACAACGTACTGTTTTTACTGGACGAAAACAAAGCGTTCAG
>JBQCFV010000157.1:0-5120 GCA_051958695.1 Chitinophaga sp.
AGTGGCGCTTTCCATTCTCCGGTAAGCAGATGTGTCTGCGAACCGGCAATGGCGCTTTCCCATCCCCGATAAACCGGCCAATGCTGACAGTGACGCCGTCTATCCCCCGGTAAATTTCTGTTCCCCGATGGTACCTTTTTAAGGTTGGCACGACTTCCATCTATCACCCAACCAAAATTTACCGCCGTGGACATCGAACAGATCAGGAAAGTACTGGAGCGTTACACGCAGGGCAAATGCAGTCCCGAAGAGATCAGGATCATTGAGCAATGGTTCGAAAGCATCAACCGGCACCGCTCCGCGATGATAGACGACGATTTTCTCCGGGAGCAGCTGGAGGAAGTGCGTTTGCGCATACAGGAGCAGGTAGAAACACCGCAGGCCGTGAAACCCTTGCGCAGGCGGAATTTGCGGGCCTGGCTGTATAGCGGTGCGGCGGCGGTGGTCACCGGTGTTATCGCCTTTACCTTATTGCATCAGCCTATGCCGGCCGGTCATCCCGGAAGCCCGTCCCATCCGGCGGTACAATCTGCGGTGGTTAAAACGAACCGGGTGGTGAGAGACGGCTTTGTTGAGATCTCCACCACCAAAGGCGCCACCGAAAAGGTTGTACTCGCTGATGGTTCCACCATTATGGTGAATGCCTCGTCCAAACTCCGCTACCCCGAAAATTTCGACGGCGATACCCGCAGCATTTATCTTGAAGAAGGCGAGGCATTCTTTAAAGTGGCCCGCGACCCCAAACGCCCGTTCATCGTGCATAGCGGCGGCATCGCCACTACGGCGCTGGGCACCTCGTTCAACATCCGCGCGTACAGCAGGGAGCACCGCATTACCGTGGCGCTGCTGAGCGGTAAGGTGAAAGTGGACCATGCGGAAACGCGGCAGCCGGTGATATTGCTGCCCAGCGAAAAGGTGAGCATCGACCGGGAATCCTTGGCCATGGCCAAATCGGTGTTTAGCAGGGAAGATGATATTATCGGCTGGAAGAGTGGTTATATCGCGTTCAGGGATGCCAGCTACGACGAGGTGGCCACGGAGATAGAGAACCGCTATAACGTAACGGTGATCAACGATTCGGGGGATACGGACTGGATCTATACGGGATTTTTCAAAGACGAAAGCCTGCAGGAGATCATGGAAACCATTTGTTTGACCAAAAACATCAGCTACACGCTCAAGAACGACACAATATTCCTTACCCGCAAAAACTAGATGTATGAAAAAATGCCTACGCCTTTTTCCGCTGGTCGTATTTGCGATGGCCATCACACTGGCGGCTCCTTACACCGCCAGTGCTCGTGCCGAGTCGCAGGACACCAGGAACGTCAGTATCACCATCCAGGTCAAGAACAAAAACATGGAGGAGGTGTTTACTGAGATCGCTGCAAAAACAGGCCTTAGTTTCCATTACGACAAATCCGATCTGGATCTCAAAAAGAAGATCAACCTGAACTGCGTGAAGCGGCCTGTAGACGAGGTGCTTCAACTGCTGTCAGAACAAACCGGACTGAAATTTACGAGAAAAAACAATAAAGTCATAGTAAACCAGGAACATCATACCGCCAGTTCCATTACCGCAGTAAACCAGGCCGCAGGAGCGGAAAGTATTGCAAAACAGGTGCGTGGCACCGTACGGGACGGCAAGGGAAACGGCCTGCCCGGCGTGACCATCGCCGTTAAAAACACCCAGAGAGGCACGCAGACGGCCGCGAACGGCAGCTACGTCATCGCCGCGGACCCCGGCGAAGTGCTCGTATTCCGTTTTTTGGGGTTTACCACCCGGGAAGTGACCGTAGGAAACGAAAATGAGTACAATATCGTGCTCGTTGAGAACACACAATCCCTGAACGAATTTGTGGTGACCGCGCTCGGCATCCAGCGGAAAGCCAAAGAACTGTCATATGCCACGCAGCAGCTCAACAACGACGATCTTTCCCGCGTGAAAGACGCCAACGTGATCAACAGCCTCGCCGGTAAAGCTGCCGGCGTTACCATCAGCCGGAGCGCGTCAGGTCTTGGCGGCACCGCCCGCGTGATCATGCGCGGCAACAAATCCACCCGTGAGAACCAGCCGCTCTATGTGATAGACGGTGTGCCGATGGCGAACTATTCGCCCTCGCAGCCTGCCAACGTTTACGGCCAGTCTTCCGATATCCAGTCCGGCGCGGGCCGCGACGGCGGGGACGGCATCTCCAACATCAACCCAGACGATATCGAATCCATCAATATCCTGAAAGGCGCATCCGCCGCCGCGCAATACGGCAGCCAGGCCGCCAACGGCGTGATACTCATCACCACCAAACGCGGCCGCGCAGGCAGAATGCGCATCGATTTTTCCTCCGACCTCACCATGGAAAAAGTAATGCTGCTGCCCAAGCTGCAGTGGAGCTACGGCCAAACCACCGACCCCGCGCCCGGCGCGGACAGCTGGGGGCCAAAAGTGAACGCGAAAGATCATGTAAAGGATTTTTTCAACACCGGCAACACCTGGACCAACTCGCTTGGCGTGAGCGGCGGCAACGAAGTAGCGCAGTCCTATTTCTCTTATTCCAACACCTCCAGCAAAGGCGTGATCCCCACCAGCCGTTTCAACCGGCATACCTTCAATTTCAGGGAAACGCTCAAGCTGCTCAACGATAAGCTGAGCCTCGACGCGAACATTACTTTCATTTCTCAGAACGCGCGCAACAGGCCCGTAAGCGGCTTGTATTTCAACCCGCTGGTAAGCGTGTACATGTTCCCGCGCGGGCTTGATTTTAACCAGTACAAAAACCAGTACGAGGTATTTTCGCAGGCGCGCAACATGTACACCCAGCACTGGTGGAACATCGACGCGGACGCAGGTCTTACCGGCGATGCGGAGCTGGCGAACCCTTACTGGATACTCAACCGCAATACGCGCGAAGAAGAACGCACGCGCGGCATGGCGTCATTGGCGGTGAAATACCAGCTGCTGGACTGGCTGACCATCCAGGCGAGAGGCAACTTCGACCGCTCGTATGACGAATACGAAATGAAGGCCAACGCCACCACGCACCCTTCGCAATCCCCCATCAACGGGCGTTATACGCTGGAAAAAGAATTTAATACCCAGATGTACGCGGACGTAATGCTGAACGCCAACAAACAATTGTCCGACAACTTCCGTCTCTCCGGCGTGCTAGGCAGCAGCGTCACCGATTTTAAGCTGCGCGACCGCACGCTGAACGACGTGAACGTGGGCAGCATCAAAGGGCTGTTTTACGCGAACGTGTTCCAGCTCGCCAACATCGATCCCACGGCCATGACCGTGCAGCAGGGGCTGGACCGCAAGCAGATACAGGCCGTGTTCGCCAGCGCCAACCTTGGTTTTAAAGATTACCTCTTCCTCGACCTTACCGGCCGCAATGACTGGTCGAGCACCTTCGCGTTCACGCCGACAAAGAAAAAGGGATACTTTTATTATTCCGCCGGTCTTACCGCCGTGTTCAGCGACATGTTCAAGCTGCCCGAAGCATGGAGCTTCGCAAAGCTCCGGCTCTCTTATGCCAGGGTGGGCAACGACCTTCCGTCGTATATCACCCGCCCGGCAACGTACACGCTGCGTATTCTCGGCGGCGTGAAGCAGCTTACCTTCAACACGCGCGTGCCTTATCCCGGCGAATACATCCAGCCGGAGGATAACCGTTCCTTCGAAACCGGTATCGAAACCCGTTTCCTGGACGACCGCATCGGCGTGGACGTAACCTATTACATCAACAACAACTTCCGCCAGTACATCGAAATACCCGCGCCGAACGGCTCCGGTTACGCATCCTATTACCTCAACCTCGGCAACATCCGCAACACCGGCGTGGAAGCGATGCTTACCCTCGTGCCTGTAAAATCCAACGGGTTTACCTGGACGTCCAACATCAACTTCTCCACCAATAAGAACAAAGTGGTGGAGCTGTCCGACGGCGACAAGGTAGTGTCCGGCAACAAATTCGTGCTCACCGAATTTGGTTCCAATATGTACGGTTCGGGTATGCAGGAAGGCGGACAGTGGGGCGACATTTACACGCCCACCATCACCAAGCGCAACGCGGCGGGGCAGATCGTGCTGGACAATGGCGGCATGATCCAGGATTCCGTGTCCGGCACCGGTTTCGTAGTAGGCAACCCGAACCCCGATTTTAACCTGGGCTGGAACAACCGTTTCGATTACAGGGGCTTTACCCTCACGTTCCTGATAGACGGGCGTTTTGGCGGGGAAGTGATGAGCCTCACGCAGGCCGTGCTGGACGCTTACGGCGTAAGCGAAGCCACTGCGCAGGCGCGGGACAATGGCGGCGTGCAGCTGAACGATGCGGTGAAGGCAGACGGTTCCAAGTTCACCGGCACGATCGATCCCAAATCGTATTACCAGAACATTGGCGGCCGCAACGGCAACGGCGACATGTACATGTACGACGCCACCACCATCCGGCTGCGCGAGCTTGCGCTCAGCTACAACATACCGGTGAAAACAAAAGCCATCCGCAGCCTGCGCGTAGGGCTCATCGGCCGCAACCTCTTTTTTCTGAAACGCGATGCGCCGTTCGACCCTGAAGTGTCCGCCGGCGGCGACAACAGGCTGCAAGGCATCGACGTGTTCGGCCTGCCCGCCACGCGCAGCTTTGGCGCCAGTTTGAAAGTAGGTTTCTGATCCATCATTCATTTAACAAGTAAAGACAATGAAATCATTCAAACATATATTCACCCGTAAAACCTTCGCCGCAGGGCTGGCAGCCTCGATGCTGATGATCTCCTGCACGAAGGATTTTGAAAGGCTCAACACCAATCCCTACGGCGTGTCGGAAGACGATCTGAAAAGGGACTTCCAGTATATCGGCGAGCCGTTCAAGCAGATCCAGATGAGCATTTTCGCCGTGAACCCCAGCTGGGTGTTCCAGGTGCAGCAGAATCTCATGGGCGACCTGTATTCCGGTTACATGGCCGTGCCCAACCCCTTCGGCAACTTCGGCAACAACAACACGACCTACAACCTGCAGGACGGCTGGAACCAGGTGCTCTGGGGCTGCGCCTACGGCAGCTATGCGCCCTCGCTGGACAACTCCGTGATGCCCGTTTGCCGTTACGTGGGCAACCTCACCAAA
>JBQCFV010000158.1:0-2296 GCA_051958695.1 Chitinophaga sp.
TGATTTCAGGCAAGTTAGGCCTGTTTATGGCGATGAGCCCGCGAATTTGTAACTTTACATCAAACCGATATATACAAGATGTCAACTACCACTATCCCTCCGCAGCCCTTAACGGCCAAGGACTTTGCAACGGACCAGGAAGTACGCTGGTGCCCGGGTTGCGGGGATTATTCCATACTAAAACAGGTTCAGACCATTATGCCGGGGCTGGGTATCCCGCGTGAAAATATAGTGATCGTTTCGGGTATCGGGTGTTCATCCCGCTTCCCTTATTATATGAATACATATGGCATGCACTCGATCCACGGGCGCGCTGCTGCTATCGCTTCCGGCCTGAAGGCCACCCGGCCTGAGCTGAGCGTGTGGATCGTAACGGGCGACGGCGACGGGCTGTCCATCGGCGGCAACCATACCATCCACCTGCTGCGCCGCAACTTTGACGTGAACGTGATGCTGTTCAACAACCAGATCTACGGGCTCACCAAAGGCCAGTATTCGCCCACTTCCGAGCGGAACAAGGTAACCAAGAGCACGCCCTACGGCAGCATCGACCACCCGTTCAACCCGATGGCGCTGGCCCTTGGCGCGGACGCGACCTTCATCGCCCGCTCGATGGACCGCGATCCCAAGCACCTGCAGGAAATGCTGAAACGCAGCTATGCGCACAAAGGCGCTTCTTTCCTCGAGATCTACCAGAACTGCAACATATTCAACGACGGCGCTTTTGAAGTGTTCACCGAAAAATCCAGCAAGGCCAACGAAACGATCTTCGTGGAACAGGGCCAGCCGCTGGTGTTTGGCGCGCAGAAAGACAAAGGCATCCGCCTGGACGGGCTGAAACCCGTTGTGGTGGACCTTACTACCGGCGAATACGGTACCTCAGACCTTTGGGTGCACGACGAGCAGGATTTCGGGAAAGCGCAGCTGCTCACCCGCATGTTCGACGATGCGCGCATCGAAGGACACCTTCCCAGGCCCTTCGGCGTATTCTACCAGATATTCCGCCCCACCTACGACGACATCATGGCAGCGCAGCTGGAAGAAGCCACCGCCAAACGCGGCCCCGGCAACCTGGACAAGCTGCTGGCCGGCAACGAAACCTGGACGATCCGTTAAGTCCCTCCGGGCATACATTATACAGTGAAAAGCCGCTTCTTCCGAAGCGGTTTTTTTATTGAACGCGCAGTCAATCAACCGGCAAGCCGTTCCGTGGGGAACAGCTTCTTGCCACCTGCGATCAGGCCCGTATCATTCCATGCCTGCCGTTCCATAACGGCAAAGCTTTCCCGCACCGGCCCGGCCGGTTAAGAAAGAACGGTACGCAATAAGATCAATGTGTAAACTCCCCGCCGCCGAACCATACCTGGTACAGCAGCGCCAGCCCGAACACGATCATGCAGACGCCCGCGATGCGGTTCAGCCAGATCACGTTCGTGAGCGTGAGCTTGTGGCGGATCTTGTCGGAAACGAATACTTTGAGGATATCCGCAGACAGCACGAACAGCAGGCAGATGCTGTACATGATCACGCGGTGGGAAACGGAAGTAGGCGCATTGGCCACGCATACGCCCAGCCAGAAAACGATCACCCCGGGGTTGAGGGTGTTCATCAGGAAGCCACCCAGCCAGATCTTGGCGTAATCCCGGGTGCTGAACATTTCCGGCCGCTCGTCCCCCGTTACGATCCTTACCTGTTTGAACAGCAGGCCGTACACGCCCATGCCGATCAGCAAAAAGCCGCCGGTAACGCCGATAATGTAAGTATGCGCGCTGATATTGCTGATAAACGAAGTGGCGAGGTTGCCCAGCAGCACGAACATGATATCGCTGGCGGACACGCCCATGGCAAAGCTGATGCCTGCCCTGAAACCGTTGCTGATGCTATATTTGATAATAGCAAAAATCACCGGTCCGACAGAAACAGACAAGAACATTCCCAGCAATAGTCCCGCGATAACAGCTGCAGTCATGTATTCAATTCGTGGTTAGGCTTTCACGCCTGCTTTGGTGGTAAGAAATTGTTCCCAGTCCTTCAGCTTCTCGCCTTTCAGCACACGGGGGAACTTGTTCATGGCTCCTTCCTTGCCTTTGCAACGCAGGTAATCGAGGAAAACCTGGTTGGGCAGTATTTCTACAAAAATTTCTTTTAATGCGGAAGTGCGTTCCACGGCGTAGTCGTCGTTCACTTCGCTCAGCGTACGGTCGATGATCCCGCGCACCTGCTCCGCGTCCACGTTGGGCGCGTCGGTGCCGATGTACCAGCGGTGGGCGAACAGGTTTTCGTACCCGAAGCCCGC
>JBQCFV010000159.1:0-7070 GCA_051958695.1 Chitinophaga sp.
AAACAGGATGATAAAAGAAGAACGCCATAAACTGATCATGCGGGAGATCAACCTGCACAACAAAGTTTTGTCCAACGACCTCAGCATTTTGCTGGACGTTTCGGAGGATACCGTGCGCCGCGATCTGAAAGAGCTGGTGGAAGAAGGATATATCATCAAGGTGCATGGTGGCGCTATCAGCAAATCGCTGGCTACGCCGTTCATGAAAGACAGCACCGTGTATGCGCAGGATTCGAAGCAGGTGATCGCGGAGAAGACCCTGTCGCTGATAAAAAAAGACATGGTGATACTTACGGAAGGCGGCACCACCATGCTGGAAGTCGCAAAAGCCATTCCTGAGCACCTGACCGTCACCTTTTTTACGATCAGCCCGCAGGTGGCCATTACGCTGTCTGAAAAAAGCAACCTGGAAGTGATCACCATCGGCGGCAAGCTCTGCAAGAACGCCAACCTGCATACGGGCTCCAGCGTGATCAACCAGCTGTCCGAGATCAGGGCGGACCTTTGCCTGCTCGGCGCCAACGGCTTTTCCGCGGAAGACGGGCTTACGGACGTGGATTGGGAAATCGTACAGGTAAAAAAAGCGATCGTTCGCGCGGCGCGCAAAACCGCGGTGCTTTGTATCAGCGAAAAGCTGGACAGCAGCCGCCGGCTGAAGATCTGCGATGCCAACCAGGTGAATTACCTCGTAACGGAACTGGCGCCCGATCATCCCATGATGACGGCGTATAATAAAGAAGGGCTCACGGTATTGTAGGGGCGGGAAGGGTGTACATGTTTGGATTATCTGAAAAAAGCCTGTAAGTTTACTGAAAGGAAATTAAATTTCCTGTAAAGAAACTTTTAACACGTCAACACCACCAAACTTCCCGGATGAAAAAACTGACCGCTATTCTTTTGATGGCCGCGATTTTGCCCGTGGCCGGCTTGGCTCAAAAAACAATCAGGCACGTCGTACTGATCGGCGTGGACGGCTTCGGGGCTTATGCCTTTGAAAAAACCGCCGTGCCTAACCTCCGGGCGCTGATGGCCCGCGGCTCGTCCAGCCTGCACGCCCGCTCCGTATTGCCTAGCACCAGCGCGGCCAACTGGGCCTCGCTCACCATGGGCGCAGGGCCCGAGCTGCATGGCTTTACCACCTGGGGCAGCAAATCGCCCGACCTGCCCTCGCGCGTGCTTGACGAGTACGGCATGTTCCCTTCCATCTTCAGCCTGCTCCGCAAAAACCGGCCCAAATCAGAGATCGGCGTGATCTATGAATGGGACGGCATCGGTTACCTCGTTCCCAAAGCGGCCGTAAACAAAGACCAGAACTGCGACGGCGACAAAGCGCTCACCACCGCTGTAACTTCCTACATCCGCACCGCCAAACCCGACCTGCTGTTCGTACACCTGCACGATGTGGACAGCGTGGGCCACAAGGTAGGCCACGCCACGCCCGAATATTTCGCGGCAGTAGAAAGAACGGACACCTACATCGGGCAGATCATCGAAAGCCTGCGGCAGGCGGGCATCCTGGACGAAACGCTCATAATGATGACGGCCGATCACGGCGGCGTAAACAAAGGCCACGGCGGCAAAACGATGCTGGAAATGGAGATACCCTGGATCATCGCAGGGCCCGGCATCCGCAAAAATTTCACGATCACCGAAAGCATCATGACCTTCGACACGGCCGCTACGCTTGCGGCAGCAATGGGGCTTACACCGCCGCAGGTATGGATCGGGAGACCGGTGCAATCTGTATTTGAGAAATAACAAGAGCGAAGCAAAAAAAACAGATCCGCAATGAACTGAACAGGCAACACTGAAAACAAATCGAAAACGAATCTCATCACAACAGCATGGACGAACAACAAATCGACAACGATCAGCTGGTATACTTTCGCATCGGCGGCGCCATCCGGAAATACCGGAAGGAAAAATTCCTCAAGCTGCTGGACCTCGCGGCCATCAGCGGCATCAAACCCGCCATGCTGTCCAAGATCGAGAACGGCCGCCTGCTGCCCACCATCCCGGTATTGTTCACCGTTATCCGGAAACTGGGCATTTCGCCGGAATCGTTTTTCGCCGAGCTGAGCGCCGACCGGCAATTCCCGGGATACATACTGCTCCCGAAAAAATCTTTCGTGCCTTATGAAAACGAAGAAGAGGCCGAAGGCTTCGAATATCTTTCCATCATCGAGCGCAGGCAGGAAGCGGACGCTTTCCGCATTTCGCTGCTGAACCTCCGGCCCGGCGCATCGCGGCCAAAAGTTTCCACCGAAGCCTTCGAGTTTATTTTTATCCTGAAAGGAAAGATCGATTTCCAGCTGGGCGAAAATACTTTTGGCATGGCCGCAGGTGACGCCCTGTATTTCGACGGAAGGATACCGCATGTGCCCGTCAATAAAGGAACGGGCCAGGCCTCTATTTTTGTGATCTACTTTTTCGGGAAAGGGAAATGATCTGCCGGCCAGCGATCATTTCCTCATCCTTCAAAAATACACCGGCCAGCGGCATGTTCCGCCTGGCCGGGTGTAATAACAAAAAAGGGCCGTAAGTTCTCTTACGGCCCTTTTTCAGATGCTTATATCAGGAGAAGCTGTTCTCTCTTACATTCTTCCGGCTGGTCTTCAGCTCCTTCACTTTGTTTTCCATCACCAGCGCTACGGCGCCGATCAGCTCGGCCTGGTAACCGAGGGTGGAAATAGCGAGCCGCGTATTGGCCGCCAGCCGCGGGATGCTATGTTCGTTGAGCGCCTGCTGCACCGGCGCTTCCCACACTTTTCCCGCCAGCGTGCCGCGCCCGCTCAGCACCACGCATTCCGGGTTCATCAGGTGAATAAGGATGGCGATGGCTTTGCCGATATCGTAACCGGTATGCGACAGCAGCTCGATCACAAAACGGTCGCCTTTGAGCGCCGCTTTTACGATCGCGTCCCAATCCGTATCGCCATGACCGGTGGGGAATTTTTCATCCAGCAGCGAAGCGCGGCCGTTCTTCAGCCCCTGCGCCGCTTTTTCGATCACCACCAGCAGCGAGGCCTCGGTTTCAAGACAGCCGCTTTTTCCGCAGCTGCACAATTTGTTGTTGTTGAAAATGGGGATGTGGCTGAACTCGCCCGCAAACCCGTCGTGCCCGCGGAACAGCTCGCCGTTCAATATCATGCCCAGGCCGATGCCCCAGCCGATGTTCACCACGACGGCGTTCTTTTTCCGCCGGGCCGCGCCAAAACGGAATTCGGCGAGCGCGATCAGGCTGGAATCGTTGTCGATATATACCGGGATGCCCAGCTCGTCCGCCAGGTATTCCGTGATGGTTTTGCTACCCGCCTGCAGGAAAGAAGAATTGACGCCGTTCTTGAAATCCACGAAGCCCGGCATGCCGATGCCCGCGCCAAGGATCTTCTCCCGGTCTACGCCGGATTCCCGGATCACTTCGCCCATCTTTTCGGCGAGCAGCTCGATGGCATGCGCATTGTTGGTAAGCGGCAGTTCAAATTCCCGCACGGACGTTACCATCGTGTTACCGATGTCCATCAGCACGATGCGGGTAAACATCTGGTCCATCGCCACGGACAGAATATAGACGGCCCCGGGTTTGGGCGTATATATCACCGGCCGCCGGCCGCCGCTGGACGGGGCAAAGCCCGACTCCACGATCACGCCGTCCGCGATCAAAGTATCTATCACCTTCATCACATGCGGGATGCTTTTTCCCATACGCTCGCTGAGATCGGTGGACGACAGCTTGCCGGAGTAATAAAACTCCCTCAAGGCCAGTGCTTTATAATAGCTTTTATTTACCATAGTCACAAAATCGCTAAAACTTTGAGATAAACTTGTTATGCTCCCGGTCCCGGTCCGGCAGGTCTATCGCCCGCAATATACTTCGAATAAACAAGCGGCAGTGTAAACATCGTGCTTCCCTTTTGAAAACGGGCGCCCGGCGGTTGGTCTTGTCTGGGGATCGTTCCGGGGCGGGGCGGGCATTTCGTACATGCGTACACATTATAAGTACCGCGCTACCTCGAAGCAGGTAGGCGGTACAAATAATGCCTGCGAATAAAATAATGATTCATCGCAATACTGATTGATTGTTCACTGTAGATAATCTGAAATTCACCGGGCCCGGAGCTTTGCGTCAGCCCAGGCTGGTCGCTGACTGAATAATTCGCAATTTAGATTTTGGTATGATGTATAATGATGTAGGATAATTTATAGGTGAACTTCCCGCGCTAGCCTCAAATAATCAAGGGAAAGTATAAATGCCATTTTTTAACGGATCATTTCTAAAGACTGGTCACTTCTGCAACTGTCTTTTACGAAAGTAATAAATACTTTTGAAAAAAATAAAAAAGTTAAAAGAAAATTTAATTATCTAGTAAGACCTTCCTGCTGCCGCATTTTTCCCTTTTATCCGGCCTGATTTTTTATCTTTCGCTACTCCCATGCCCTCTTTCAGTTGTCTCATTTATAACAGCAACCGTATGTAATATGTCACGTTATGGATCAACCGCCCCGAAGCCGGGGTTAGCACAATTTATTTTTGTCAGAAGACCGTTCGCCTGTATCTGTCTTTTCGCGCTTTTGACCGTCGCAAAGGCCCATGGCCAACAGGAGCCGCTGGTATTGCAGAAGTGGATGCAGTACAGCGATGCGCCGAATGCGTTGTATCACCATCTGGCGGGCGAAGCGTTCGTATTCCTTGAAAAACGCGCGAAAACGGTGGGTGGCCTGCAATCGCCGCAGCAATGGGAGCAGCGACGGCAATGGGTGCGGCAAACCCTTGGCGAAGCGGTGGGTACGTTCCCGGAAAAAACGCCGCTGCATGTAAAAGTGACGGCCACGCATCGGCATGAAGGTTTTCACGTGGAGAATATCGTGTACGAATCGCAACCGGGATTTTTTGTGACCGGCTCCCTGTTCGTACCGGTCTTAAAGAAAGGTGAAAAAGCCCCGGCCGTGCTGTATTGCAGCGGTCATGCCGCAGTCGGTTACCGTTCGGCGGCTTACCAGCATGTGATCCTCAACCTCGTAAAAAAGGGTTTCGTGGTATTTGCGTTCGACCCGGTCGGGCAAGGGGAACGGCTGGAATATTATGATGCCGCCACAAAAAAGTCAAAACACAAATGGCCGTCAAACGAACATTCCTATCCCGGCGCGCAGCTGTTTATCAGCGGCCGCACGCTGGCCATGTATATGATCTGGGACGGCATCAGGGCGGTGGACCTGCTGCTTTCGCGGAAAGAGGTAGACCCTGCGCGCATAGCGGTCACGGGCCGTTCCGGCGGCGGTACGCAAAGCGCGTACATCGCGGCTTTTGACGAAAGGATCAAGGTGGCCGCGCCTGAAAACTATATCACCAGCTTTACCCGTCTTTTTGAGTCCATCGGCCCGCAGGATGCGGAGCAGAACTTCCTGCGGGGCATCGCGCGCGGGCTCGATATGGGCGACCTGCTGATGGCGCGCGCGCCCAAGCCCTGCCTGATGATCACGACCACGCGCGATATGTTCCCCATACAGGGCGCGTTGGAAACCGCGAAAGAGGTATCGGCCATGTATGCGGTTTTGGGTGGAAAGGAAAATTTTGTGATGGTGACGGACGATGCGCCGCATGCGTCCACCAAAAAGAACCGTGAAGCCTTGTACGCCTTCCTGCAAAAACATCTCGACCGCCCCGGTATCGCAACCGACGAAGACGTGCAGACGCTTGGCGCGGAAGAGCTGAAAGTAACGCCCACCGGGCAGGTCAGCACTTCGTTAAAAGGCGGGACGATATTCAGCCTTCACCAGCGCACCGTCGCGGAGCAGCATGCGCGCCTGCAAAATGCCCGCGAACAATTATCTTATATCCCTTCCATGCTGGAAGCGGCGAAAAAATTATCTGGTTACCGCGCGCCGTCGGACGAACCCTCACCCGTGTTCGCGGGCCGCCTGCAAAAGGACGGTTACGCGATCGAAAAAGCGTTCGTCAAAGGCGAAGGCGATTATGTGATCCCGTACCTGTTGCTGAAACCGGCCCAGGCCGGTAACAAGGCCATTCTTTATTTACATCCGTTGGGCAAAGCAAAAGGCATGGAACAGATGGAATGGCTTGTGAAGAACGGTTATACCGTGCTTGCGCCGGATATGACAGGCACCGGCGAAACAGGCCACTGCATCTACCAGGGCGATTCTTACATCGACAGCGTTTCGTACAACCTCTGGTTCGCCACGGTACAAACCGGCCGGAGCATCACCGGCATCCGTGCGGGCGATGCGGCAAGGCTCGCCGCGCTGCTCACGGGGCATTACCGCGCAAAAGAAGTGCTGGGGCTGGCCGTGGATGATATGGCGCCGGTACTGCTCCATGCCGCCGCGTTCGACAAACACATCACCCGCATCGCGCTGTTGCGCCCCTGCTCTTCCTGGCATTCGCTTGTATCCAGCCGCATTTACCGGCCGGAGCTGATCCAGGGCGCCGTGGCGGGCGCCACCGGTGTGTACGATCTTCCTGACCTCGCCGCAAGTCTTGCTCCGAGGAAATTGTTGATCGCCGGTGAAATGGATGACGCATCGCTTATACAGAAAATTTACCGGCAGCAGCAGGCGGAAGACAAACTGAAAACCGCGCCTGCGGAACAATTGCAGGCGTCGCTGAAATGGTGGCTGGAAGACTGACAAGGGAAAGATAAACGATCATTACAGGCATCCCTGCAATGATGCGTGAAAAACTTATTAAACGCAAACTGCAGGCATCCCTGCAATGATGTGCGAAAAACTTATAACCACAAACTGCAGGCATCCCTGCAACTGCACCTGAAAACCGGCAAAGAAAAACCATTCAAAATAACTATGAACATGTTGAAAAAAATAGCCTGGCTATGCCTCTGCTTCCTTACTACCCGCGCACTGGCAAACGACTACCTCATCACCGATTTCGGCGCGAAGCCCGGCATCGTCAGCACCGCCGCCATCAATAAAGCCGTGGCCGAATGCCACGCCCATGGCGGCGGACGCGTGATCGTTCCCGCCGGTATATTCAGCTCCGGCACCATCGTGCTGAAAGATAATGTGGAACTGCATCTGCAAACAGGCGCCACTTT
>JBQCFV010000160.1:0-3816 GCA_051958695.1 Chitinophaga sp.
CCACGCCGCGGTTGCATTCCAGCCTGGCGGCCTGCGCCAGCTCGATGTTGGGGATGGTGCCGATGGAAAACACGACGGCCTGGCAATCGAGCAAACGGCCGCTTTTCAGACGGATGCCTTCCACCTGCCGCGTGCCGGAGAACTGCACGATCTCGTCGTCAAAAAATATTTCGATGTCCCTTTCCCGTAATTCTTCGCTGAGCAGTTGTGCGCCGAGCGCGTCCAGCTGCCGGTCCATCAGGCGCGACGTGCGTTGTATCACCGCCACGCTGATATTCATTTCGCGCAGCGATGCGGCCAGTTCTATGCCGAGCAGCCCACCGCCGGTGATCACCACCCGTCCTTTTGACGGGGAAATATGCCGCATGAAATCGTCCGCGTTCTTGCGCGTGCGCATGGTGAAAATTCCTTTCAGCGACGGCGCGTCCTTAAGCGTAGCGGCCCTGCTGCCGGTGGCGAGCAGCAGCACGTCGTAATCGTGAACGTTGCCCTTGCTGTCCGTTACCTGTTTTTTCTCCCGGTCTATTTTTTCGATGCTCACACCGCGGTGCAGCGTAATGCCCAGTGCCGCTTCTTCCGCGTCGGACATCTTTACCAGCTGCGGCCACTGCTGCGTTCCGCTGATATAATCCGGCAGCATCACACGGTTATAGAACGGCAGGTCTTCCTTGTTGAAAATGGTGATAGCGTCTGTTCTGTTGAGCGCGCGGTACGAACGTACAAAACCGCATGCGCCCGCACCCGCGCCGATCACCACGATCTTTTGTTTCGGCTTGATGTATTTCCGCACTTCCACGGCAGCAAATTTCAGATCGGGCTGCCGCGATACGGGGTCGGTGAGATTGTTCGTGAGATTGTTTGCCCTGTTCAGATCGTTTTGCAATATCTTTCCCCAGTGCATGGGCATGAAAACCACGCCGGGCTTGATGTCGCGGCTAATCACGGCTTTTACGCGTACCGGCCCGCGGGCGCTAGTTACTTCCACGAGATCGTCCTGCCGGAGGTTGCGCGCTTTTGCATCGTCAGGATGTATCTCTAAGAACGATGTTGCGATGTGCTGTTTCAGCTTGCTCACTTTTCCCGTTTTGCTCATCGTATGCCACTGGTCGCGGATGCGGCCGGTGGTGAGGATGAGGGGGAAATCTTCGTTGGGCGCTTCGGACGTATTTTCGTCGCTCACGGCATGGATCACCGCTTTTTGATGCGGCGTATAAAAACGGTGGTCGGTGAACAGGCGCGCGGTGCCCTTGCCGTTCTGGAACGGCCACTGGATGCTGCGGCGCTCCTGTAAAATTTTGTACGACAATCCGCTGATGTCTATATGCGTGCCCGCGGTGAGCCGGCAATGTTCTTCATAGATCTCGCCGGCGTGCGTGTAATCAAATCCTTTGTAACCCATCTTTTGCGCGAAGCGGCAGATGATCTCCGAATCGGGCAGCGCTTCGCCCGGCGCGCCGGTGATCTTTGCGAGATAACTGATGCGGCGTTCCGCATTGGTCATGGTGCCTTCTTTTTCCGCCCATGCGGCGGCGGGCAGCACCACGTCAGCATACTTCAGCGTTTCGGGCTTGTTGGAAATTTCCTGTACTACCACGAAGCTCGCTTTTTGCAAAGCCGCTTCCATGGCCCGCGCATCGGGCAGCGATACGAGCGGGTTGGAGCCCATGATCCAGATGGCTTTTAGCTTGCCGCTTTGCATGGCCGCGAACATATCGGTAGCGGTAAGACCGGGCTTTTCGGAAATTTTTGTCCCGCCCCAGAATGCCTGCACTTCCTCGCGGTGTTTCGGATCGGTGAGCAAACGGTGCGCGGGCAACAGGTTGGCAAGACCGCCGGTTTCGCGGCCACCCATGGCGTTCGGCTGCCCGGTGAGCGAAAAAGGCCCGTTGCCCGGTTGGCCGATCTTGCCGGTAATAAGATGAAGGTTGATAAGACTGAGATTCTTGGAAACGCCTACCGCGCTTTGGTTCAGCCCCATCGTCCACATGGTCATGAAGCCTTTGGAAGCGCCGATCCATGCCGCCGCTTCGTACAATTGCTGCTCGCCGATGCCGCAAAGAATAGCCGCTTCTGCGATGCTGCGCTGCATCACGGCCTCGCGGTAACGCGCAAAACCTTCGGTATGCTGTTGTATAAAATGTGTGTCGGTATGGCCCTGCTCGATGAGCAAACGGCCGATGGCGTGATGCAGCACGATGTCCGTCCCCGGGTTGAGCTGCAGATGCAGATCGGCGGAAGCGCAGCTCTGCGTAACGCGCGGATCGCTCACGATGATGCGCAGCGCGGGATTCGCGGCCTTTGCGGCTTCTATCCTGCGCCAGAGGATGGGGTGGCACCAGGCGGGATTGGCCCCGGCTACAAAAATACAATCCGCCAGCTCGATGTCGTCGTAAGTGCCGGGCACGGAATCTTCCCCCAGCGCCATTTTGTAAGCGGCCACCGCGCTGCTCATGCAAAGCCGGGAATTGGTGTCGATATTGTTGCTGCCGATAAAACCTTTGATGAGCTTGTTGACGACGTAATATTCTTCGGTGAGGCACTGCCCCGATGCATAAAAAGCTACCGCGTCAGGGCCATGTTTTTGAATGATGCTCCGGAATACCGCCGCCGTCCTGTCCAACGCCTGGTCCCACGAAACCCGCATCCGCGGAGCGTTCCGGTGGTACCGCATTTCAGGGTGCAGCAGCCTGTCGCTGGTGTCGGCTACGGTATAGTGCAGGTTCATGCCTTTGGAACAAAGCATGCCCCGGTTCACGGGATGGTCTTTGTCGCCTTCAAGGCTGAGTTTGCCCTGCCTGTCGCGATGCACGACTATGCCGCATCCTACGCCGCAGTAGCAGCAGGTGGTTTTGAAGCTCGCCATATTTTACAATGCTTCCACGGTTACCGGTACGCCCGCTTCCACGCTGCTTTCTATGCCAATGTACACGCGGTCGTCCTCCAGCCTTACCGGGTATACCGTCAGCGAGCATTCGTGCTCGTCGTTCAGGCAGCGGCCATCTTCCAGGGAAAACGTTTTTTTATGAAAAGGGCAGGCTACCTTAGGCTCGCCCATATGGGTGCCCGTCATGCCGCGGCTCAGCGCCATCTGGCGGCGGTGCGGGCAGAGGTTCTGGGTAGCGTACCAGCTGTTGCTGCGCGAAAAATAGAACAGCGCGATCTGTTCGTTTTTGTACTTGATGCAAACGCCGCCGTTTTGCGGAACATCGGTCGTTTTGCAGGCGAAAAACCAGTTGATGGCGGTTGAGCTGATGGTAGACATGATTTGTGAATTTGGTTATTTCCAATCCGCGGCTTTTTTCTGGTCGCGGAGCATTTCGAATTTTACGGTCGGGTCTTTTTCTTCGGGAGCGTTGATGAAGTGGGTGAATTTTTTGCGGAGCTCGGGACTTTCCACCACTTCTTTCCATTCGCATTTGTAATTGTCCACGAGCGCCTGCATTTCCGCTTCCAGCGCGGCGGCGATGCCCAGGCTGTCGTTCACCACCACGTTGCGCAGGTAGTCGATGCCGCCTTCCAGCTTGTTGAGCCAGGTGGCGGTGCGGGTGAGCGGATCGGCGGTTTTGATGTAGAACATCAGGAAGCGGTCGATGTAGCGGATACAGGTGTCGCTGTCAAGGTCCTGCGCGAGCAGCAGCGCGTGCTGCGGTTTGGAGCCGCCGTTGCCGCATACGAAAAGGTTCCAGCCTTTTTCCGTGGCGATGATGCCGAAGTCTTTCGACTGCGCTTCGGCGCATTCCCTGATGCAGCCGGATACCGCGCTTTTGATCTTGTGCGGCGCGCGCAGCCCGCGGTATCTTTCTTCGATGCGGATGG
>JBQCFV010000161.1:0-6254 GCA_051958695.1 Chitinophaga sp.
CCGCCAGCAATTCCTGCATCCTGAGATGCGATTCCGTTGCGCCTCCCGAAACGTTCTCGGGTCTTACTTCACCGAAGGTGCTGATGCCTAATTCCATGTGCCGTTGTTTAACTGTTGCAACACAATATTAAGCATATAAAATCAAAAAGGCCTCCGGGCGGTTTGCCACGGAAGCCTTCCGGAATCAGGTTTGGTACGGCGGTTTAGTGCTGCTGGGGCACGGGCTCGTACTGGTAGTTAACCGCCCAGGTAATGCCATATTTGTCTTTGCATTGACCGAACAATGCGCCCCAGGGCGCTTTATCAAGCGGCATGTCTACCGACCCGCCGTCACTCAGCGCGCCGAACAGCTTTTTGGCTTCCGCTTCGGTTTCGGCACTGATGGCGAGGGAAAAGTCATTGCCTTTTTTGAACTCGCCGAATGAATCGGGAAAGTCGCTGCCCATAACGGTGCTGCCGCCGGGAATGGTTAGCGCCACATGCATCACGAGGTTCTCTTCCCCGGGCTTGCAGTGTTCGGGAGGCATGCTGCTGAAACGCATGATGCCTGCTCCCATAAATTCACCGCCAAATACGGATTTGTAGAAGTTGAACGCTTCTTCGCAGGTACCCTTGAAACTCAAATAAGGACTTACTAATGCCATTGTACAAGTTTTTATGATGAAGGTAAAAGATCGGCTATTGTACCAGCACGGCGGGCTTTGCCATAAAGCAGGGCCTGCGGAGGGAAGGGGTTTCATCTTCCAGTATCTCGGCCCAACAGCCAAAACCGGCCAAAAGTTCAATGATGCGCGCGGATCGTATATCATCTCCGTCGCAAACCACGCGGAGGATGCGGTCGCAGTCCTCCAGGTCGAAATTCGCCCGGTGACCGGGCAGCTCCCCATCGATCAGGCCGACCAGCAGCTTTGCCAACAATGGACGGTCTACATTCGTTTTAAATACTTCCACCATGATATGCAGGTTTGCGATACAAATGTAATTCCCCTTCCTTTACAGCACGGGGTGTAAAAACGGCAAATTGCAGGGGAGGTTGCGACAACTTTTTATCGTTATTTTTGGATCATGAAACACGTTTCCATACTCATACCACGGGGCGCTGCCGCTTTGGGCTGTATAGAGGGCGCCTACAGGATGTTCACCCAATGCAACGAATTTCTGCTGCGCCGCGACAGGCCGGCGCTTTTCGACATTCAGATGGTGGGCATCTCGGAAGAAAGCCAGGTGTACGACAAAGCCTTTACCGTACGGCCGGACGCGGTGCTGGGCGAGGTAGCCAAAACCGACCTGATCATCATCCCGGCGGTGAACGGGGTGATGGAAGAAGTGGTGGACATCAACCGCGAATTTCTCCCATGGATCAGCGGGCAGTACCACCGGGGCGCCGAAGTGGCGAGCCTCTGCGTGGGCGCTTTCCTGCTCGCTTCCACGGGTTTGCTGAAAGGCAGGCAGATCGCTACGCACTGGCTGTCGGTAAACGATTTCCGCAGGATGTTCCCCGACGTGAACCTGGTAAGCGACCAGATCATTACCGACGAACAGGGCATCTATTCCAGCGGCGGGGCCAATTCATTCTGGAACCTGCTGCTGCATCTCGTGGAAAAGTATACCGACCGCGAGATCGCGATCATGTGCGCAAAATATTTCGCCATCGAGATCGACCGCAACAGCCAGTCCGCCTTCCTGATGTTCAAGGGGCAGAAGGAGCACGACGACGATCCCATCCGCGAGATACAGACCTATATCGAAGAAAATTACCAGGAAAAGATCACGGTAGACCAGCTGACGGCCCATTTCGCCATCAGCCGCCGCAGCCTGGAGCGCCGTTTCAAAAAAGCGACCTGCAACACCGTGTCCGAATACATACAGCGGGTAAAAGTGGAAGCCGCCAAAAAAGGATTCGAGACCAGCCGGAAAAACATCACGGAGATCATGTACGATGTGGGTTATTCGGACAACAAGGCGTTCCGCACCGTTTTCAAAAAAACGACGGGACTTTCGCCCGTCGAGTACCGCAACAAATACAATAAAACGGCCATTATGGTGGAATAGCGGCTAGATGGGCATCCGCATTTGCAGCAGCAGCCTTTGAAAGCCTGCTTTTTCATAAGCGCGGATGGCGGTTTCGTTCTGGTCGTACACCTCCAGCCGCATTTCGGTCACATCGCGGGCGCGCGCCCATTCCGCAAGATTTTCGATGATGCGTTTATTGACGCCCTGGCCCCGGTATTCGGGCAGCACGTACATAAAGCCGAGGTACGCCTGGCTGTTGTGCTTCAGATAGGGTTTGGCGTCTTCGATACGGGCATAGCCGGAGCCGATGATCTTTCCGTCCAGCTCGGCGACCACCACGGAAATGTGCGTTTCGTAGATCATCGCGGAGATGTCGTAATAATGCACTTTGCCGTCTTTGATGGTAGTGTCGAACGGGCGTTCTTCCGAAACGATGCCCTGCTCGAAAGTGAGCAGCACGTCGAGGTCGTTTAAAGTTGCTTCCCTGATAGTGAGTCCTTCCATAGTCCGATTGTTTTTGTTTTTACTCCTTCCCCGCTTCCCGCTCCAGCCGCGCTTTCTCCTTCGCCTCCGCTTTCGCTTTCCTCCTGAAATACCCCCTGAAAAGGAAATTATGCTTCAACGCTTCTAAATTCTCGTCCAGCTTTTCGGAGCTGGTTTCAAGGTTGCCGATGGTGTTCTTCAGCGACGAAGCCGTAGCGGTATCGTTCAGTATCACGCCCGCCGGCGTGCTGCTGCTTTGCAGGTTGCGGCTGATGCCTTCGCTCGCGCCTTTCAGGTTCACTACCACGGTATCAAAACCCTGCGCGGCAGATTCCAGCTGCGAAACGGTTGACCGCAATTTAGCGAATACTACCGTATCCGTCACGAGGTCGTTGGCCAGCGCGCCCGGCGTTTGCAGGCGCGCCGCGTAACCAGCCAGTCCTTCGGTGAGGCGCTGCGTGTTGTCAGCGGTTTTTTGCAAGGTGGCGAGCGTGCCTTCAAGATTTGCGTACACCGCATCGTCGGTGATCAGTTTGCCAAGCGTACCCTGACCGTTGCGGACGTTTTTGGTGATCTCTTTCAGGGTGCCGGTGATCTCCACGAGACTTTTATTGTTCACCTGCAGCGTGTTCATGATCTCATCCGTGCTGATCGCAGTTTCCACGATGATCGTATCGCCGTCTTCCACGGGCGGCACTTCGGGCGTACCGCCCGCGAGTGCGATGATCTTGTTGCCCACCAGCCCGTCGGAACTGACTTTGGCGCGCACGTCCTTATGAATAAAGGCGCGGGTCTTTTTTTCAATGTCCATCCTTACGGCGATGGCATGTGGTCCCTCGAACGTAATGCTTTTGATAGTGCCCACCTTTACGCCGGAATACCATACGTTGTCACCCTTGGCAAGCCCGCCGATGTCGCTGAACACCGCCACTATCTGCAGCGATGACATAAAGCTCTTTTTCTGCCCGCCCAGCACGAGTATGCCCGCGGCGAAGATGATCAGCCCAAGGAATACGAACACGCCCACAATCACGGCTCTTTTGTTGCTTTGATCTTTCATGGTTTATTGAATGAAGTTATAATCGTAAAATTCCCGGATCAGCTCGTCGTTATCGGCAAATACTTCGTCGAATTTTCCTTTCCGTATGAACGTTCCTTCTTTCATCACCGCTATCTCGTCTCCGGTGGTGCGGGCGCAGGTGAGGTCGTGCGTGATGATGATCGAGCTGGTCTTGAACCTGCGCTGCACTTCGTTGATCAGGTTGTTGATCTCGGTGCAGGTGATCGGGTCGAGACCGGCCGTGGGCTCGTCGTACAGCATGATCTCCGGCCGCAGGATCAGCGTGCGGCCAATACCGATGCGCTTGCGCTGCCCGCCGGACAGCTCCGCCGGCATCTGGTCGATGGTATCGGAAAGCCCTACGGCGTCGAGCACTATTTCCACCAGCTTGTCACGCTGCTCGGCCTTCATGCCGGGCTCGTTGCGTTTGAGCGGGAAGGCGAGGTTCTCCCCCACCGTCATGCTGTCGTACAGCGCGCCGTGCTGGAAACAGAAACCGACTTTCATGCGCAATTCGCGCAGCGCTACCGGCCCGAGCTCCGGCACTTCCTGCCCCAGCACATTCACCGTGCCCGCATCGGGTTTGAGCAGACCGGCGATGATCTTGATGAGCACGCTTTTGCCCGTGCCCGAACGGCCCAGCACCACGATGTTTTCCCCTTTATGTAGCCGGAGGTCTACACCCCGCAGCACATGATTGCTGCCAAAGGACTTGTAAAGGTCCGATATGGCGATCACCGTGTTATCGTAGTCTATTTCCGGAACGAATGTTTTCATAATTTTTAGCGGATCGAATTGACGACCTGCACGATAATAACCTCTTCGATAAATATCAGGAACATGCTTACCACCACGGATACGTTCGCCGCCTTTCCCACGCCGGTGGTGCCCTGCGAGGCATTGTAACCGAGGTAGCAGCTTACCACGCCGATCGTGAACCCGTAGGTTACCGATTTCACGAACGAGGAGATCAGGTCGAGAAAAGAAATATCGTTGAAAGCTTTGTTGAAGAACGCCACGAGCGAGGTCTGCTCGTTGAGGTGAATGTCGATGTACGAGCCCATCATGCCCACGAGCGCCGTGTACGACATTAGCAGCGGCAGGCATACGGTGCAGGCCATCACGCGGGTGACCACGAGATATTTGAACGGGTTGATCGCCGATACTTCCATGGCGTCTATCTGCTCGGTCACTTTCATGGACGCCAGCTCGGCCCCGATGCCCGAACCTACCTTGCCCGCGCAGATGAGCGCGGTCACCAGCGGCGCCAGCGCCCTGATCACGGCGATGGAGATCAGCGAGGGCAGCCAGGAAGTAGCGCCAAACTCCGCCAGCGAAGGGCGGCTTTGTTTGGTGAACACCAGGCCGGTGATAAACCCCGTAAGACTGATCAGCGCCAGCGATTTATACCCCACCATGTAACACTGGCGGATAAATTCCTTCACTTCCAGCGGCGGGCGCAGCACTTCCCTGAAAAAGCGGCTGATGAACCTGAATATGTCGTAAACGCTGATAAAGAAGACGTCCAGCCCTTTCGAAATGACTGGTTTCTCCGGTTGATCGTTGGATTCCATTGGCTGCGTTTTTTCCTTTACTTACTATTACAATTTCAGGCGGTCAATTGTTACTGTCCGGGCATTAGCCTTCAAATCCCGTGCCTTGCGGGTGCGGTGGCACGGTTCGGGGGGATGATGCGTGTTATTTTTATTTTATTTCCACGGTTTTGCCGCTGCGCGCCGATTCCCGGGCTGCTTCCAGGATGCGCACTACCATCAGGTTGTTTTCGCGGGAATACACGCCGTAAGGCGGAACGGTTTCTTTGCCTCTTACTACCGCGGCCAGGTATACGAAAGGATCTTCATACACTTTGATATCATCCGCGGTCACTTTCCGCGTATGCGCTTCGCCCCGCTGGGAATTGCGCAGGGTAAGGGTTTTGGCGTCCGGCGCGAAAATGTAGCCTTTGTCGCCGTACACTTCCATGTCTTTCCGGTTGAACGGCCAGTTCCACGACGCCTGGATGATGCATTGCGCATCGGCGTAATCCACCACAATGGTAGCGTCGTCGTCCACCTTCGGGTATACTTTTGGTTTGAACTGGCGCGTAACGGCGGTTACCGCCAGGGGCTTCTGGCCTTTCATGAGCGTGGTCATGATATTGGCGCCGTAACAGCCGAAGTCTATCAGCGCGCCGCCGCCGTTGAGCACGGGATCGGTGAGCCAGGCGAGGAACTCAGGGCTGCAGCCGATCTCTTTCGGGCCCTGGTGGCCGTCGTGTATCACTACTTTGCGGATGGCGCCGGCATAGGCGCTGTCGTGCACCAGCTGGAAAGTCTTTGCAACGGAGGGATACCAGCTGGTTTCGTAATTGGTGAGCAGCTTGATGTTATACTTCGCGGCCAGCGAATCCATGCGCAATGCCTGCGCCAGCGTGGTGGCCATCGGTTTTTCGACCATCACGTGAATGCCGCGCGGCGCGCAGGCCTCCACTACCGAAAGGTGACTATAGACGGAACCGAAACCCAGTACCGCTTCGGGTTTCACGGCGTCGAGCATGGTATTGAGATCGGTATAAAAAAGTTCTTTGGGCAGCTTGTAGCGGCGGATGGTCTGCCGCACAAGCGCAGTGTCCGGCTCGTAGATGCCCGCCAGCTGAATGTCGCCTTTATTGGCGCGGCCGAGTATCCAGCCGGAATGA
>JBQCFV010000162.1:0-2923 GCA_051958695.1 Chitinophaga sp.
CCGCCGCCGGGGATGACGCCTTCTTCGACCGCCGCGCGGGTGGCGTGCAGGGCGTCCTCCACGCGAGCCTTCTTCTCCTTCAGCTCTACCTCAGTGGCGGCGCCCACTTTGATCACCGCCACACCGCCGGAGAGCTTGGCCAGCCGCTCCTGCAGCTTCTCGCGATCGTAGTCGGACGTGGTCTCGTCGATCTGGATCTTGATCTGACTGATGCGACCCTGGATGTCATCGGCCTTGCCGCGACCCTCGACGATGGTGGTGTCATCCTTGGTCGCCACCACGCGGCGGGCGCGGCCCAGGTCGCTGAGCTGCGCCTGGTCGATTTTCTTGCCGACCTCCTCGCTGATGACCTGGCCGCCGGTCAGGGTGGCGATGTCACGCAGCATCTCCTTGCGGCGGTCGCCGAAGCCCGGAGCCTTCACCGAGAGGACGTTCAGGATGCCGCGCAGCTTGTTCACCACGAGGGTGGCCAGCGCTTCGCCTTCAAGGTCTTCGGAGATGATCACCAGGGGAGCGCCTTGCTGGGCCACTTTTTCGAGGATGTGCAGAATGTCCTTCATGGTGCTGATCTTTTTGTCGTAGATCAGGATGTAAGGGCTCTGCAGCTCGGCCTGCATTTTTTCGCGGTTGGTGATAAAGTAAGGGGAGAGGTAGCCACGGTCGAACTGCATGCCTTCCACTACTTCAACGGTAGTTTCGGTGCCTTTTGCTTCCTCAACGGTGATAACGCCGTCTTTGGTCACTTTCTGCATGGCTTCGGCGATCAGCTTGCCGATCTCTGCGTCGTTGTTGGCGGAGATAGCGGCTACCTGTTCGATCTTTTTATTGTCGCTGCCTACCTTTTCGGATTGTCCCCTGAGGTTTTCAACTACCGCTTTCACGGCTTTGTCGATACCGCGTTTCAGGTCCATGGGGTTGGCGCCTGCGGCTACGTTCTTAAGGCCTTCGCCGATGATGGACTGCGCCAGCACGGTAGCGGTGGTGGTGCCGTCGCCTGCGATGTCGGCGGTTTTGGAGGCTACTTCTTTCACCATCTGCGCGCCCATGTTCTCGATGGGGTCTTCCAGCTCAATTTCTTTCGCTACGGTAACACCGTCCTTGGTTACGCCGGGGGCGCCGAATTTCTTTTCGATCACCACGTTGCGGCCTTTGGGGCCGAGGGTCACTTTCACTGCGTTTGCCAGGGTGTCAACGCCCTTTTTCATTTTGTTGCGGGCGTCTGTATTGAAGAATATCTGTTTTGCCATAGTAGTACTATTTTCTTTGGTCGTGTTTTAAGTAATAATGATGCCGGCGTTGTGGATTAGATGACCGCCAGGATGTCTGATTCGCGCATGATCAGGTAATCGTCGCCTTCCAGGCTGATCTCGGTGCCCGAGTATTTGCCGTACAGCACGGTGTCGCCCACTTTCACGCTCACGGGTTCATCTTTTTTACCGGGGCCGGCTGCTACTACCGTACCACGCTGCGGTTTTTCTTTGGCGGTGTCGGGGATGATGATGCCGCCTGCGGTTTTTTCTTCAGCTGCTGCGGGTTTTACGATCACCCTGTCTGCCAGCGGTTTAATACTTAAATTTTTAGCCATTGTGATTCTATTTTTAAAAAGATGATTTGTGAAATTTTTGACGGTTTTTCCTTTAACGAAGATTATGCCAACCGGCTGGTTCTGCTGCCGGGTGCAAGCCAACGAGCCAAATTTGCAGGAAGCAAAGATAAGCAAATAGGAATGGGACTGTCAAGAAATGACATTTTTTCATTTTTTACCTGTCAGCAGCCCCGCCAGTGGCAGTTCCGGCCCGGCGGCAAAGCCCGCCGCGGGAAGTATATTTTAAAAAGTCCCTGTAAAACAGTAGATTTGCGGCCATTTTCCTAAGCGTACAATGATCAGTAGAAGAAACATCCGGGTAAAAGTAATGCAAACGCTGTATGCCATGGATACCATGGAGCAGGAAACGGTGAAACCGGGCACTGCTACAAGTTTGCTCAATGAAAAGCTGGACCAGACCTGCCAGATATTCACCTATATACTCTACACGCTCGCCCGCGTGGCGCAGTATGCGGAAACGGACGCGCGCACCAGGGCCGGCAAACACCTGCCCAGTGCGGAAGACCTCGCCGTAAGCACCAAGATCGCGGGCAACGACTTCGTGTTCCAGGTGCTCAACGACAAAGGGCTGCTGGTAAACCTCGATACCTGGAAGCTCCGCCGCTTCGAGGACGACGACCTCACCCGCAAGCTCTACAACCAGCTGAAGGAATCGGAGACCTACCAGACCTATATCGCCGAACCCGCGCGGGACAAGGCTTCCGAAAAACATATCATCGAATACATTTTCAAGCACATCCTCGAAAAGAACGAGCTGTTCCGCCAGCATATGGAAGACAGCTTCCTGCACTGGGGCGACGATGAGGACATGATGGGCATACTGGTGGGGAATTACCTGTCAAAGCCCCAGCTGTTCAACTTCCTGCAGCTCATCAGCCGCGAGAAGATCGAATACGCGCGGGACCTGCTCAGCACCGTGATCAATAAAAAGGGCTATTGCCTGGAGCTGATCAAGCCGAAGCTCCAGAACTGGGACCCGGAGCGCATTGCGGCGGTAGACATGCTGCTGATGGAAATGGGCGTCTGCGAGTTCCTCTATTTTCCCACCATTCCCACCAAAGTGACCATCAACGAGTATATCGACCTGGCCAAAGCCTACAGCACGCCGCAAAGCGGGCAGTTCGTGAACGGCATCCTGGACAATATCCTCAAAGACCTGGTACAGGCGGACCTGATCGAGAAAACCGACAGAAACAAGAAATAACAGCTCTCTGCATATGAAAATCTTGTACCTCTTTATCGTTGCGGCCATGGCCGTTACTGCCTGCGGCAGCCCTTCCGGCAACACCGCTTCCCGGGCCACCGACGCGGCCGACA
>JBQCFV010000163.1:0-2795 GCA_051958695.1 Chitinophaga sp.
ATGGTGAAAGCATTTACGGCGCAGACGCATCGCCATTGCCGCTGCAATATTGGGGAGAGGTGACGGCGAAAGGGAACAGGCTTTATCTCCATGTTTTCAACTGGCCCCCCGATGGAAAGCTGGTGCTGGGTGGCATCCGGGGGAAAATAAAAAACGCCTCGCTGCTGGCTACCGGTGAACCATTGCGTTTCACCCGGAAAAACGCCAGCGACTGGATCTTCAACGTTCCGTCCAAGGCCCCCGATACCGTAAACACCGTGATCGTGCTGGAAACGGAAGGAACGATCAAAGGCGACGAAGCGAGGCTGCTGGCGGCAAAGGAGCAAAACATCCTCCGCGCTTTTGATGCGGAGCTGCACGGCAAAGGTCTTGGTTATGGCGATGGTAAAGCCGGAAGAGATTATGTACAGCACTGGACTAAACATGACCAATGGCTGAGCTGGAAGGTCCGGCTGAACGAGCCGGCGGTATTGCAGGTGCGGCTGAAATATATCAGAGACAAAGCGGTGAACGGCAACACCTTCACGCTAAAGGCAGGCAGACAGGAAATAAAAGGAACGCTCGGTGAACGGGAAACGTATGGAAAGCTGCACCTGCCCGCCGGCACGTACGAACTGGAACTGAGGGCCGGAGAGATGAAGGGAGAGCTGATGAAATTGCAGCAGGTGGTTTTGACAGGTGAATAGCCGGACAAAATGCCGTACGCGAAAGAGCGCCGGCCGGGAAACAATTTTCGACAACAACGACAAACATGAAATGAGAAAATATATCATCATAACGATCTGTCTTCTTTTTGCGAACCTCACGTTCGCGAACGACGGCGACTGGCTGAAACAAGCCGTGATAGCGAGGAAGGCTGACATCCTCGCCAAAGCACAATGGGCCATGCAGCAACTGCCGGTAACGGTCACCGCATCGCATAGCCCGCGCAGCGCAGGCGGCATCCACGATTTTTATTCGGAAGGCGACTACTGGTGGCCCGATCCCGCCAATCCTGACGGCCCGTACATTCAGAAAGACGGGCAGACCAACCCTGACAACTTCGTGGCGCACCGCCAGGCCATGGTGCGTTTCAGCCGCATCGTAGGCGCGCTGGCCGCCGCCTATGTGGCCGAAGGGAAAAAGTCGTACCTCGAACATGCGCGTAAGCACATCCTCGCATGGTTCGTGAACGCGGACACGCGCATGAACCCGAACCTGCAATACGCGCAGGCCATCAAAGGCCGGGTCACGGGCCGCGGCATCGGCATCATCGACACCGTGCATTTTATCGAGATCGCGCAGGCACTGCGCATCATGGAGAAAGCTGGTGTGCTAAAAGATGCGGACCTTGCCGCCGTAAAGAATTGGTTCGCCGAATACCTCCGTTTTATGACGGAGCACCGTTATGGCAAAGACGAGATGAACGCCAAGAACAACCACGGTACCTGCTGGGTGATGCAGGTGGCGGCGTTCGCCTCATTCCTGCAGGATAAAAAATGGACGGACTTCTGCATCCGCCGTTACAAGGAAGTGCTGCTGCCCAACCAGATGGCCGCAGACGGCAGCTTTCCGCTGGAGCTGAAAAGAACAAAACCGTACGGCTATGCGCTGTTCAACCTCGATGCAATGGCCACGGTTTGCCAGATACTGAGTACGCCGCAGAACGATCTCTGGAAATACACTGCGGACGCGACAAAGAACATCGGCAAAGGCATCGCTTACATGTACCCTTACGTGGCGGATAAAAGCAAATGGCCTTTCGCAAAAGACGTGATGTACTGGGACGAATGGCCGGTGGCCCAGCCCTTCCTGCTGTTCGGCGCCGCGGCTTTTGACAACAAAAATTATTTCAGCTTGTGGCAGCGCCTGGAGCACGACCCGCAGGTAGAGGAAGTGCTGCGCAACTTACCGGTGAGGAACCCGGAAATATGGATGGTGAAACTCTGATAACAACAACATAAAAAGATATCATAAACGTACTAAAGAATACTGTAGACGTGGAATATGATAACGCCGGTCTCGTCTGAGCCGGCATCTTTTTTTCTGTCAGCTTCCCTTCCGGAGGCTTTCCGCGTAGGCGTCCGGCAAAACGCTTTTTTCTACCGCACCGGCCGCTTTTTCCACGTCGTATTCAAAACGTACAAATTCTGTTTCAATTTTGTTTTCAGTGATCGTGAGCAGCACGTAACATCCGCGCGGGTCGCCGTCTTTCGGTTTGCCAACCGAGCCGGTGTTGATGGCGTGAAATGTCCGTTCGCCGTCTGAAATCAGCCGGTGATAAGGCTTGTGGGTATGGCCGAAACAGAGGATGTCCGCATTCGCGTCCTGCAGTATGCGCAGCATGCTTTTTTCGTCGCGGTCTTCGAAGAGGTATTCGTTGATCCGGCGAGGGCTGCCGTGCACGAGCAGCAGGCTTGTTGTACGATCGTTGAGCTGGAAATCGATCCTGATGTGAGCGGGCAGCGTGCGGAGGTATTGTCTTTCTTCTTCGCCGATCGTCTTATTCGTATAGGAAATAGACACGGCGCCGTTGTTTTTTTCTTCTTCCGTTTTATAAGCGCAGCCGCAATCGTTGCCGTTGCGCCCGATGCCGTGGTCGTAATTCCCGGCGATGACGGAGATGCCGCGCCGGCGGATCTCGCGGATCACTTCGTTGGGCCAGATGTTGTAACCCACAAGATCGCCGAGGCAGTAAACGGCATCGGGGCGGCGGGAGTCGAGGTGTTTGAAACACGCTTCCAGCGCGGGCAGGTTGGCGTGGATGTCGGAGAACAGTGCGATAGTCATGCGAACGGTTTATTTGCAGCAGTCGG
>JBQCFV010000164.1:0-5312 GCA_051958695.1 Chitinophaga sp.
AAATCCACTTCATTTTACATAAATACTTCATACATGTCCGAACAATGGTACACTGGCGTGGTAACGAAGATTGTGAATGAGACGCATAATACAAGGAGGTACTGGATCCGCGTTCCTGAAAAAGCCGCTTTTGAGTTCAAGCCGGGTCAGTTTGTAACCCTCGACCTGCCGATCCACGAAAAAAAGAACAAACGCTGGCGCAGCTATTCCATCGCGAGCCATCCCAACGGTTCGCCGGAGATAGAGCTGGTGATCGTGCTGCTGGAAGGCGGCGCGGGCACTACTTACCTGTTCAACGAAGTGCGCGAAGGCAGCGAGCTGCTGCTGCAGGGCCCGCTGGGCAAATTCACCCTTCCCGAACCGATGGAAAAAGACCTTTTCCTGATCTGCACCGGCACCGGCATTGCGCCGTTCCGTTCCATGGTGCATCACCTGCATCTGCACCAGCTGCCGCATCCCAACATTTACCTGATATTCGGCGTGCGCTACGAAAAGGATATTTTATACAAGGAAGAAATGCGGAAACTCGAAGCCGAAATGCCGGGTTTTCATTACCTGCCGACGCTGTCGCGGGAGAACGATGCTTCCTGGACGGGAAGGAAAGGCTACGTGCATTCAGTGTACGAAGAGCTGCTGGCGGACCGGCGGCCGGCGAACTTTTTTCTCTGCGGCTGGAAAGCGATGATAGACGAGGCGAAGCAGAAGATCACGGCGATGGGGTATGACAGGCATGATATTCATTTGGAGTTGTATGGGTAGGGTGCTGCCTTCAAAAAATATAAAGGGCTGACCATTGGCCAGCCCTTCTCTTTTTATATCTCATCAGTTTTAATCCATCATCGACTTCATCACCATTTCCTTCACGCTTGCCAGCGGGATGCGTTCCTGCTCCATGCTGTCGCGGTGGCGTACGGTAACCGTGCCGTCCTCTTTCGTCTGGTGGTCGACGGTTACGCAGAACGGCGTACCAATAGCATCCATCCGGCGGTAGCGTTTTCCAATGGTGTCCTTTTCTTCGTAGAAACAACGGAAATGTGGTTTGCATGCATCAATGATGCTGCGGGCAATCTCCGGCAGGCCGTCTTTTTTCAACAGCGGTAACACGGCCAGCTTGATCGGGGCCAGCTTCACCGGGAACCGCAATACCACGCGGCGGTCCTGTTTTTCCGGCGTGCTCAGGTCCTGCTCTTCGTACGCTTCGCTGAGCACCATCAGGCAGCAGCGGTCGAGACCGATGGAGGTTTCCACCACGTACGGGATGTAGTTCTGGTTGATCTCCGGGTCGAAGTATTGCATTTTTTTGCCGGAGTATTGCTGATGCTGGCTCAGGTCGAAATCGGTGCGGGAGTGGATGCCTTCCACTTCCTTGAAGCCGATGGGGAAGTTGTATTCGATGTCCACGGCAGCATCGGCGTAGTGCGCGAGCTTCGCGTGATCGTGATATTGCAGGTGCTCAGGTTTCAGGCCAAGGCTTTTGTGCCATTTCATCCGCTCTTCTTTCCAGTAAGCGTACCATTCCTGCTGCGTGCCGGGGCGTACGAAGAACTGCATTTCCATCTGCTCGAATTCGCGCATACGGAACACGAACTGCCGCGCCACGATCTCGTTCCTGAAAGCCTTGCCCACCTGCGCGATACCAAAGGGGATTTTCATGCGGCCGGTCTTCTGCACGTTCAGGAAATTCACGAATATGCCCTGCGCGGTTTCGGGACGGAGGTATATTTCGCTGGCTTCGTCGGCCACGCTGCCCAGCTGGGTGGAGACCAGGAGGTTGAACTGGCGGATGTCCGTCCAGTTGCCGGTGCCGCTTACGCCGCACACGATCTTTTTATCTTCGATGAATTTCTTCAGGCCGGCGTAATCGTTTTCTTTCAGCAATGCTTCCATATTGGCGATCACGGCATCTTTTTCCGCGTCGGGCAACGTATCCGCGTAAGCTTCGATCAGGTGGTCCACACGATAGCGCTTTTTGCTGTCCTTGTTATCGATCATCGGGTCACTGAAATTATCGACGTGACCGGACGCTTTCCAGATGGTAGGATGCATGAAGATGGCGGAGTCGATGCCCACGATGTTCTCGTGCATCTGCGTCATGCTTTTCCACCAGTAGTCGCGGATGTTCTTTTTCAGCTCGGCGCCGTACTGGCCGTAATCGTATACCGCGCTCAACCCGTCGTAGATCTCGCTGGACTGGAAAATAAAACCGTATTCTTTACAGTGCGAAATGATCGCCTGGAACTTGTTTGGATCTGTTGCCATAGTCGCGCAAATATAAAATCGAATTTCGAAACAAGGTATTGTATTAATACAACATTCTTAGTTGATTGATTATCTTAGCTTTTCGTTGTCCTTATGCCGGTGGGCGTCGCGGATGCTCTTTTTGTCGAAGTTCTTTTCCAGCGCCACGTCCAGGTCTATGCCGGTTTGATTGGCCAGGCAAAGCAGCACCCAGAGCACATCGGCCAGCTCGTCCGCCAGGTCTTTCTTTTTATCGGATTCCTTGAACGACTGGTCGCCGTACTGCCGGGAAATGATCCGGGCCACTTCCCCTACTTCTTCGGTGAGGATCGCCATATTGGTCAGCTCCGAAAAATACCGTACGCCGGTGGTATTGATCCACTGGTCTACCCGCAGCTGGGCTTCTTTGATGGTCATGTTCGTGAAGTTTATATAAAGATAATTTACTCGCGGTTTTTCGAATCGGGATCTTACGCACGTTTCCGGAGCTGGATCTTACTCGCGGTTTTTCGAATCGATGAGGATGGTCACGGGCCCGTCGTTGATCAGCGCCACCTGCATGTCCGCCCCGAATTCGCCGGCGCCGGGTGGTTTGCCGAGGTCTTTTTCCAGCTGCGTTTTCATTTGCTCGTACAGCGGGATGGCTGTTTCCGGCCGGCTGGCGCGGATGTAGGAAGGGCGGTTGCCTTTTTTGGTGGAGGCGTGAAGGGTGAACTGGCTTACCAGCAGTACGTCGCCGCCGGTTTCGAGCACGCTTTTGTTCATCACGCCGGCCTCGTCGTTGAAGATGCGCAGGTTCACGATCTTGCCGCTGAGCCAGGCGATGTCTTCCGCCCCGTCCCCGTCCTCTATGCCCAGCAATACCAGCAAGCCGCCGCCGATGGCGGATTTTACGGTACTGTTGATGGTGACGGAGGCCTGGGAAACGCGTTGTATAACTACCCTCATGATTATTCGTCTTACATTTGCCAATAAAGATAAGCATTGCGTTATGCCGGACGTATCATCGGAAATAAAATTCAGGACCGCGCGCAGCGGTGGTAAAGGCGGTCAGAATGTGAACAAGGTGGAAACCATGGTGGAAGGGTACTTCGACATTGCCGCCTCCGCGCTGCTCACCGAAGATCAGAAAAAGCGGCTGCTGGCCAGGCTGGCGGACAAACTGAACGCCGAAGGGCTGCTGCAGGTGAAGAGCCAGACGGAGCGCACCCAGCTCGGCAACAAAGGAGAAGTGGTGCGCAAGATGAACGAGCTGCTGGCAAAAGCTCTCATCGTGCCGAAAAAAAGGATCAGGGTGAAACCCACCAAAGCCATGATCGAAAAACGTATCCAGTTCAAAAAACGCCTCAGCGATAAAAAAAGCAACCGGCGGAATAACTTTGGAAACGACTAAGCCAACCACTATTTTTGGATCAAATTCTTCGCCTTGGGAAATATCAAGAAACTGGCCGGTCATACCATCTGGTATGGATTGCCGACCATTGCGCAGCGGATGCTCGGGTTTATACTGCAACTGTTCCTCACCAGCGTTTTTCTTACCGAGAAGTTCGGGGTCACCACCCAGGTGTACGCGTTCATCTCTTTTATGAACGTCGTGTTTACGTACGGTATCGAAACCAGCTATTTCCGTTTTGCGCAAACGACGGACAAGGCACGGCTGTTCAACACCCTCAGCATTTCGCTGATCTTTTCCAGCATTATAATGACGGCTCTGCTCGTTATCGGTTCCGCGCAGGTGGCGGATATGCTCGGCATTGCGGGCAAAGGCAACCTGATCACGCTGGCGGCCGGCATCCTCTTTTTTGACACGATGGTAGTGATGCCTTTTGCCAAATTACGGCTGGAAAGCAGGCCGCGGAAATACGCCGCGGTAAAGATCCTGACCATCACTTCCCACATCCTACTCACCTGGCTCCTGCTCAAAACAGCGCCTGATCTGTATGAAAAGGGCTACGGCTGGATGAGCTGGTACAATCCTGACGCGGGCGTGGAGTATTACATGATCGCCAACCTGGTGGCCAGCTTCCTGGGACTGTTATACATCTCCCGCGAATTTTTCTCTTTCCGCTGGACCTTTGATAAAACCTTATGGAACGAAGTGATGCGGTACACCCTGCCGCTGGTGATCGTGGGTTTGGGAGGAATGGTGAACGAGATGCTGAGCCGGCTGATCTTTACAAAGGTCTATCCTTTCCCGAAAGAGGTGACGGACAGCCAGCTGGGTATATTTGGCGCGAACTATAAGCTGGCGGTGCTGATCACCGTTTTCATACAGGCGTTCAGGATGGGCGCCGAACCTTTCTTTTTTAACCAGAGCCGGCAGGAAGACGCCCAGCACACTTACGCCCGCGTGATGAAGTTCTTCGTGATGCTGCTCGGCGCCGTGTTCCTGGTAGTATCGCTTTTCCTCGATTTCTGGATACTGCTCATTACGCAGGGGCCGGACAAGCGGTATGCGGAAGGCATGCACATTGTGCCGGTGCTGGCCATGGCCACCGTGTTCCTCGGTATCTATTACAACCTCACCATCTGGTACAAGCTCACCAACCGCAACATGACCGGCGCCTGGATCACGCTGTCCGGCGCGCTGATCACCATCGCGCTCAATATCTGGTGGATACCGCAGTTCAGCTACACCGGCTCTTCCTGGGTAACGTTTATCTGTTACGGTTTTATGATGACGATATCGTACCTGCTCGGGCAGAAATATTATCCTGTTCCCTACGACGTAAAACGCATCCTGTTCTACCTCGGGCTGGCGGCGCTGATCTATGCGGGGCATGCCTGGCTGCGTACGCAGCATCCCGGTTTCTGGGCGATGCAGCTCACGGGCCTGCTGGGCATGGGTATATACATGGCCGTTATACTCTATATGGAACGCGCCGAAGTGGCCGCGCTGCTGCGTCGGCGGTCAGGCGGCTGAGCCGACGGGAAGTACGAAAACCGCCGTACCCGCTCAGGCGAGGTTTGCGGAAGGGTCTTCCGGAACGAAGGGGTTATGCTGTTTTTCAAACCCGATAGTGGTGGAGGGGCCGTGGCCCGGATATACGACCGTATCGTCCGGCAGCTTGTAC
>JBQCFV010000165.1:0-6577 GCA_051958695.1 Chitinophaga sp.
TTTCAGCGGCAGCAGCAGCGCCGCATCCTTATTGCTAAAGCCTGGCGCGTTTACCGCGTTGATCATCACAAAGCCGCTTTCATCCGCTACGGGCATCACTTTCACGCCGATCCTCTCCAGTGCGGCGATATCTTCCGCGGATGCTTCGCCTGTTTCGTCCTGCGGCATAAACGGATGCTCGCCTGCGCCTGAGGGCTTCAGGCCGTCGAGCACAAGCTCCATCCTCGGCGTGCGGTGCAGTTCTTTTACCGTTGCGGTGGGGGAAGCGCCCGTTTCGATCCACCAGTATAATATTTCCAGCTGTTGCGGCGTGAGCTGCGGCTTGCCTTTGGGCGGCATGCGTTTGTCGTCCGATTCGGAAAGGATGAGGCGTTTGTACAGTTCGCTGGCTTCGGGCAGACTGTCTTTTATCACCGGGCCGTTCTCCCCGCCTTTGCGGATATTCTCCATCCCGTCCAGCCGGAGGCCGCCTTTGAGCTTGGCTTCGTTGTGGCAGGAATAACATTTCTGTTCAAGGATGGGCGCCACCAGCTGTTCGTACACTTTTGTTTCCGGCAGGTTGGTGATGGACGCTGCCGCAACGGACTGTTTTTTTCCGAGCGGAAATTCCGCGGTCAGGTAATCTTCGCCATGCGTGAGGTTGCCGCCGAAATGCCCCGCGAAGGACAGCAGCACGATCATCACGAACGACACGGGTAGCCAGGCTTTCCTGAAAAGCGCGTAACGCCTGAAAATGCAAAGCAATACGGATATAACGGCCACGCCTATACCCATCCACATGTGTAGGTCCAGCGCTTCTTCGTCGTACCCGCCCGACGCCGACAGCAGCCAGCCCGCAATACAGGCGGCCACGGCTGATAATGCGCCGAATACGAGCACGGGCAGCACGGCCGCGCCCAGCACGGCCAGGCGGGGGTTCCTGCTCATCACTTCCAGTATAAAAGCGACGATCAGCATCCCGATCGGCAAATGCACCAGCAATGGATGGAAACGGCCGATAAAAAGGCTCCAGTTTCCCTGCAATAATATCATCATCCCCCGTACCTCGCTTTTAATAAGTTCTTCATGTGCACGTTAATATCCCACTGGTTGGCGAGCGGCTGCCGGGTGTATGGCAGCGTGGGCATATAATCCGCCGGGCCGAACTCCGTCAGCACCGTCATTACTTCTCCTTTCGCGCGTTTTATTTTCGCCACTTCGTCCCACCATGCGAAATGCGCTTTCACCGTGCCGGCCCATTCGGGCGCGCGAGGGTCGTTTACCTGCGGGCCTTCAGGATGGCCGATCCGCGCGTGGATATGCCCCGTTCTTTCCAGCGCTTTGGCTACGGTTTCAGCCTGGTCCTGCAGCAGCGATTCATGCACGTTGTACCAGTGCGAAATATCGAGCGTGAGGCGCAGGTCGGGCTTTGCCTCGATGAATTTGCGGGCAATGTGCGCGGCGAACAGCATGCGCGAGCGGTGCGTTTCGTGGTACACGGGTACGCCCGAGCTTTTTGAAATACGCGTCGTGATATCGATCAGCTGGCAATTTTCTTCGAACGAAAAAAAGTCCTTGCCGGAGTGGCAGTTGATATACAGCGGCCGCTGGTGCTGCTGGCTGGTGGCCGCGGCAAGGGCGGCTTCGAACGTGTCGGCGTGTTTGGCAAATTCATTGCCGCTGCCGGTGCAAAGGAAGCCTACCTCGAGACCGTGTTTTTTCAGCGCGCCGAACAGTTCATCCTGCGCTTCTTTGGTGGCAGGCCACCATAATTCGATGCCGTCGTAACCGGCTTCTTTGGCGCGGCGGCAATATTCATCGCGGGTACCGGGAAAGCCCCAGTCCGTTTGCAGCACGAGCAATTTAAAACCCGCGGCGGCGGGCGTGTCAAATACGGGCTGCTCAGCAGCGGCTGGGATGTTGGTCATAAGTGATGCGGCGCCAAAAGCGGCGGACTGTTTTAAAAAATTCCTTCTGTTTAAAGACATAAACGATCAACCTAAGATTTCATTAATAACGCGGCCACCCACATCGGTAAGCCTGAACGGGCGGCCCTGGAACTGGTAGGTCAGTTTCTCATGGTCGAAGCCCAGCTGCTGCAGCATGGTGGCATGAATATCGTTCACGGCCACTTTTCCTTTTACGGCGGCGAAGCCGATCTCATCCGTTTCGCCCCAGCTGCCGCCTTTGCGGATACCGGCGCCGGCCATCCACATGGTGAACGCTTCCACGTGATGATCGCGGCCGAGGAACGGCATTTCCTTGCCGTCGCGGTTTTCCTGCATGGGCGTTCTGCCAAATTCACCGCCCCAAACCACGAGCGTTTCGTCGAGCAGGCCGCGCTGTTTGAGATCGAGCAGCAGCGCGCTGATGGGCTTGTCTATCTCGCGCGATTTGTTGCGCAGGCCGTAGTCGATGGACAGGCTTTCGCCCGTGCCATGCGTGTCCCAGCCCCAGTCGAAGAGCTGCACGAAACGCACGCCTTTTTCGACGAGCTTGCGGGCCAGCAGGCAATTGTTGGCGAAAGATTCCTTTCCCGGCTGCGTGCCGTACAATTGATGAATATATTCCGGTTCCGTGTTGATGTCCATCACACCGGGCACGGATATTTGCATTTTGTACGCCAGCTCGTATTGCGAAATGCGGGAAAGTATCTCGGGGTCCTGGAAGGTCTCGTATTCCAACTTGTTCACTTCGTTGATCGCCTGTATCGACTGGTAGCGCATATCACGGTCCATGCCTTCAGGATCGGTGATGAACAGCACGGGGTCGCCTTTGGAGCGGCACTGCACGCCCTGGTAAACGCTGGGCAGAAAACCGCTTCCCCACACGCTTTTACCGGCATCGGGCGTTTTGCCGCCGGAAGTAAGCACCACGAAGCCCGGCAGGTTGCTGTTCTCCGAGCCGAGCCCGTATGTTACCCATGAGCCGATGCTGGGCCTTCCCAGCCGCGCGCTGCCCGTGTGCATGAACAGCTGCGCGGGGCCGTGGTTGAACTGATCGGTCTGCACCGCTTTCAGGAAACTCACATCATCCACCATCTTCGCGAAGTGCGGCAGGTGATCGCTCACCCAGGCGCGGCTTTCGCCATGCTGCGCGAACACGGCCTGCGGGCCGAGCATTTTCGGCACGCCGCGGATGAACGCGAATTTTTTCCCTTCGAGAATGGAAGGCGGGCAAAGCTGGTTATGCAGTTTTTGCAGCTCCGGTTTATAGTCGAACAGTTCGAGCTGCGAGGGAGCGCCCGCCATATGCAGGTAGATCACGCTTTTGGCCCTTGCGGGAAAATGCGGCGCACGCGGATCGAGCGGGTTCAGGCTTTGCGGCATCTCCGCGCCGGAGCCGGAAAAGATATTGCATCCGCCCAGCAGCGAACCGAGGGCGGTAGCGCCAAGCCCGGTGATGCAGTCCTGCAAAAAATGCCGGCGGGAAAAATATTTCGCCGCTCTTTCATTCGCTTCATGTATGATCTTCTCTGACATAAGCATCAGGATTTTGAGAGGAATTCGTCCAGGTTCATAATTGCATTGGCCACTACGGTCAGCGCCGCGAGATGTTCCATGCCTTTCTTTGGTTCGGGGGCGAGCAGGAAAGCCGCAGCGGCCTTCGGGTCTTTCCCGAATTTATCGTGCGCCTGCGTGTACAGCTTTTCGAGCACGGCCTGTTTGGCGGGAGAAATATCCCGGTACAGGGCGCGTTTGTAACCAGCCTGTATGCAGCTCTTTACGTTTTCCCCGCCGCTTTCCTCCATGCGCAAAGCCAGGCTGCGGGCGGCTTCCACGTACACTGGATCGTTGAGCGTCACCAATGCCTGCAGCGGCGTGTTGGTGCGTATCCTGCGCTGCAGGCACACTTCGCGGCTGCTTGCGTCAAAGGTTACGAGCGAGGGGTACGGGCTGGTTCTTTTGATGAAGGTATACACCGCGCGGCGGTACTGATCGCCGTTTTCGGAAAGCTTCCAGTTGTCGCCGCTCCACACCGTTTGCCAGATGCCATCCGGCTGGTAGGGCATTACGCTGGCGCCAAGGATTTTATCCTTCAGCAACCCGCTTACGGCCAACGCCTGGTCGCGCACCTGCTCCGCCGTAAGCCTGAAACGCGGCCCCCGTGCGAGATAGCGGTTGGCAGGATCTTTTTCCTGCAATTCCGGCGAGCTGCGCGAATCGCGTTTGTAGGCGTCCGAAGTGACGATCTCCCGCAGCAGCCCTTTCATACTCCAGTCGTATTTGTTCATAAAGCGGTAGGCGAGATAGTCGAGCAGTTCGGGATGGGAAGGAAGGAAACCCTGCGAACCGAAGTCTTCCTGCGTTTCCACCAGCCCTATGCCGAAAAGGTGTTCCCAGAAACGATTCACCATCACGCGCGCGGTGAGCGGGTTGTTTTTATCGGTGATCCACTCGGCGAGGCCGAGCCTGTTGCGCGGCGCTTTGTCGGGAAAAGGATTGAGCACTTCGGGCACGTCGGGTTTTACTTCTTCACCCCATACCATCCAGTTGCCTCTTTCGAACGTATGCGTGGGGCGGAACATGTCGTCCGGGTTTTCCACCATCACGGGCAGCGTTTCAGGGCTGGCGTTCACCGTCCGGGCGAAGGCTTTTTCCACCTGCTGATAACCCGGCTTGCCTTTACCGGGAAGGTCTTTGCGGAGGGCGAACCATTCCACGTTGCACACCGGTTCCAGCGGCCCCAGGCTGCTGTTGCGGAAAATAAAGTAAAGGTTGCGGAACCCTGCCATCGGCGTGATCGGGATGTTGAGGACACTGTTGCCTTTTGGCAGCTGATGACGGGCCACCAGCGGGCCGTTCAGTGCGCCGTCGCGGATCTCCACCGAACCGCCGTCGCGGCCTGTCCAGTATTTGAGCAGGAGGTTGTCGCTATTGTTCACCGGCACGTGCTTCACGCGGCAGCTGCCGCCGTTGCGGATCGCCATGAACTTCGTATCCGCCAGCTCGCCGTTGATATATTCGTCCGCGTTATGCGCATGTATCTTGGGTTCGAGCGTACGCAGGAAATCCTTTGTTTCCTGCAGCTCTTCCGGGGTGCCGTATTTGCCGATCCAGGCGGTAATGGAATCGACCTTGCGAAGACCAACGCTGTCGTATAAACGAAGTTTGGGATGTTCGCCGTAGGTGTCTTCGTCGCGCGTATTGTTGAGGAAGGCCATGAGCTTGTAATAGTCCTCGAAATGAAAAGGATCGTAAGGGTGGGCGTGGCATTGCACGCAGGCGATGGTGGTGCCCTGCCATACTTCCATGGTGGTGTTCACCCGGTCGATGATGGCCGCCACGCGGAACTCTTCGTCCTCGGTGCCGCCTTCGTCGTTGTTCATGGTATTGCGGTGAAAGGCGGTGGCGATCATCTGGTCGTTGGTAGGGTTGGGCAGCAGGTCGCCGGCCAGCTGCTCGATGGTAAAGCGGTCGTAGGGCATGTCGCTGTTAAAGGCGTTGATCACCCAGTCGCGGTACCGCCAGAAGTCGCGGCGCACGTCCCTTTCATATCCTTTGGTATCGGCGTAACGGGCGAGGTCCAGCCACATGGATGCCCAGTGCTCGCCGTAATGTGGCGAGGCCAGCAGGCTGTCCACCCGTTTTTCGTATGCATCCGGCGTGTTATCGGCGAGGAAGGACTGCATCATTTGCGCGGTCGGCGGCAGGCCGGTAAGGTCGAGGCTGAGGCGGCGCAGCAGCGTGACCTTGTCCGCCTGCGGGCCGGCTTCGAGCTTTTCTTCTTCGAGCTTCAGGTTGATGTAATGGTCGATACCCCCTTCCGCTTCATTTTGAACCGTATTTCCGGCCGCGTCGGCGGGCGGGGCATAGTCGGGCCTCTTTGGCGGCACATAGGCCCAGTGTTCGCCCCATTTGGCCCCTTCGTCTACCCAGCGGGTGAGTATGTCGATCTCTTCCTTGCTGAGCGGCGCGGCCTTATAAGGCATGCGCTCTTTGGGGTCTTTATTGTGAAGACGGCGGATAAATTCGCTGTTGGTCGCGTCGCCCGGGATAATGGCGGGGTGGCCACTTTTGGTAATGCCGAGTGCTTCTTCTCTGAACAGTACGCTGAACCCGCCGTTCTGTTTCACGCCTCCATGGCAGCTGATGCAATGTTTATTAAGGATAGGCTTGACTTCCGAGCTGTAATCCACCGGCCGGCGGCTATTGCAGCCGATAGCCAGGATGCCCGCTGTCATAGCGGCACTTATAATCCATAAGAGCCTTGACGTGGTCAAATAGAACATGATACTGTAGTTTGCTGCTTATCGTTCTGCTTAAGTGGTGTGGGTGGAATCCGGTGAAAAAATACGAAAAAGCGCAGACGTGTGCAACAGAAGGGTAAAATACACGCTTAAATAGTCAATATTTTGACAGATTGAAATATTTCACACTTTATGCGAACAAATATATTTCGCTATGGTAGCGGATTTGGGAGTGATTATATACATTCGTGACATCACAATCAGCTCCTCTGGAAAAACCGTATATGCAGCAGGTCCCATACCGGGGCCTGTTGTTTTTTTGAAGGGTATGCAAAGAAATGGGGCCTTTCGGCCCCGGTGACACTATCAAACAACAGTAGTAATAATTTTTTTAAAAAGAAGAAGGGT
>JBQCFV010000166.1:0-3543 GCA_051958695.1 Chitinophaga sp.
TTGGAAAAGAAGGGGAGCTTTTTGAGACGGAAATATTGCGCCAGCTCTTCCCCGTACTTGTTCTCTTTATAGATGATGGCGATCTTGCCGGGCAGCACGCCCTGCGCAAGGATCTTCTCCACATCGGTGGTGATGCCGGCCATTTCGTCGCGGGGCGTGTTGTAACGGCGGATCACGGGCGGATGGTCCAGCGATACGAGCTTGGAATTGGACGCGAGCAGCTGCTTGCTGAGGTCGGGGAACTTGTCCACCAGCCGCGAGCCCTGGTTGTGGCCGATCACGGACATGCTTACGTCCAGGATGTTTTGCACGGAGCGATAATTCTGCGTGAGCACGATCATGCGCAGCTCGTTCGCAAAATGGTCGCCCGCGAATTTTTCCATGTTCTCGATGTTCGCGCCCTGGAAGCGGTAAATAGACTGGTCGTCGTCGCCCACCACGAACACGTTGGGTTTTTCCTCGCCCCCGGTCAGCAGCTGGATGAGGCGGTTCTGCGTGCCGCTGGTGTCCTGGTATTCGTCCACCAGTATGTACTGGAAACGTTCTTTATAATCCAGCAGCAGGTTCGGGTGTTGTTCGAAGGCGCGTATCACCCAGTTGATCATATCGTCAAAATCGTAGCGGTTGGCTTTATGCATCAGCTCCTGGAACACGTCGAACTGCTCCACGGCGGCCAGCAGGCGGGTCATCTTTTCTTTTTCCGCGGCCAGCTTGTCTTCTTTCAGATCGCCTTTTTTGAAGCGGTTGGTAGCCTTTTTATAGATGTACTCGTCCCGCTCGGGCAGCGAAGCCACGTACCTTTCCACGTTCTCGCGGATGAAAGGCACCGTCCAGCCTTCGCGTTTCATGGTGGAGAACAGGTTGGCGAGATTGCGCATATCAAAATAGACGTCGCCGCGGTAACGTTTGAGCGGGTTGTCTTTGGAAAAACCGTCGATGAGCGTTTTCAGCAGCTGTATCTTTTCCAGGTCGGAGATGGGATCGAGCGCGTTCTTTTCAAAGAGGTGCAGGTTGTCCTGTATCACTTCATTGCAAAAAGAGTGAAAGGTGTGGATGTTCACCCGGTAAGCGTCCGGCCCGATAAATTCGGTGAGGCGCTTGCGCATGGCCACGGTTCCCGCGTCGGTATAGGTGAGACAGAGGATGTTGTGCGGCATAAAATCCGTGTCGTGCAGGATCTTGCCGATGCGCGAGGCGAGTATCTGCGTTTTGCCCGTGCCCGGCCCGGCGATCACCATCACGGGGCCTTCGGTATTGTCAACGGCTTCGCGCTGGCGCTCGTTGAGGCGCTGGTATACTTCCTGGTAACGCTGGTTGTGTTGCTGGCTCTCTTTGTTGTTCATAGATCTATTGAAGGTACGCCTCCTTTACGATGCCTTTGATGTCTGTAAAAGGTACGAATAAAGTGATCTGCCCTACGGCGTATGGCCCGATCTCGTAAGGCGTATAGCTGAATACGGCGCCTTTGGGCGTGAGATAAAAGTTGTCGTTCGGCATAATGACCTTTTCAAAAAGGTATTGCTGGTCCAGCGGCTCGCCCGCAGGGATGTTGTACTGTTTCCTGAAAGCTTTGTCCAGCGCGGCGGACATGGCTTTCTGATAACCCACCTTAAATACGTCCGAGGGTTTCAGCAGCTTTCGCGCGGAGAGATCGAGCAGCTGGAAAGCCGTGCCGTGATTGGGATGCGCGCCGCCGGTAAAAGACGAGCTGAACGTTTCCAGCACCAGCAGCGGCCATTTGTTGAGCACCACGTTGGTATAGCAATAATTGTCCCAGCTCCAGGAAAAGCTGCGTTCTTTCAGCGCGGAAGTATCCACGTCGCCGCGCAGGTCGCCGTATTCTTTGAAAAAATGCTTCGCCTGTTGCTGAAGGAATGCGGCAGGTGTTTCTTTCGCGTTATACCCCGGCGCGATCACGTTGCGGATAAAGCCCAGCGTGGCACTGTCCGTTCCTGCAACGGGCCATACGATATCCGCGGCAAAGCTGCCCTGGGGAGTGTGTTCGCGGCCGGGTAAGAGGTCGAGCGTGTCTTTATAAGAAGCGGTGGTAAAACGGATGGCGCCGGCAGTATCTTCTTCCAGCCGGAACGGGTACGTTTTCCCATTACCCGCCCAGGTGCCGGTAAAGGCGCCGTCCTCCGCAAAATTGCCTTTAAAAGCAAGACTGTCCGTATCGGTAAAGGACTCCGAAAGCCTGATGCCGCCGTCGTCTTCGCGTTGCCCTTCCAGCTGGATAGGCTCGCCCACTTTGTCGTAAAAATACCAGCCCTGGTACTGACCTTTTTCAAAACTGGCGAGGTGCATGGTAACGGGTTGCCCTGCCAGCGTGCCTTTCAGGGAGAGATAAGGGGCAGTCCGCACAATGGCGGCGGTACTGTCGCCCGTGGTGTTTTGCTGGTCAGCGTTTTTGGGCCGGCAGGCGTTGAGGCATGCCAGCGCAACGATCAAACAAATCAGGATTCTCATGCTTTCCGGTTTAAAAAACACTGTAAATTACCACTTATAGAGATACCATCGCGATATCCTGTAATTTTGCACAAAATGGAAACGATGATCAATCAGAAGATAGCAGCTATCCGGCAGGATTACCGCCGCGCGACGCTCAACGAAAGCGATGCGGCCGCCGACCCGGTTAGCCAGTTCGGCCGCTGGTGGCAGGAAGTGATACAAAGCGAGCTGGAAGAGCCCAACGCCATGACGCTGGCCACCAGCACGGCAGACGGGCATCCGTCCGCCAGGATCGTATTGCTGAAGAGTTTCGACGGGAACGGGTTCCTTTTTTTCACGAACTACGAAAGCCGCAAGGGGCGCGAGCTGGCGGAGAACCCGCATGTTACGCTGTTATTTTTCTGGAAGGAGCTGGAGCGGCAGGTGAGGATAGAAGGCACGGTGAGCAAGGCGCCGGCAAGCGTGAGCGACGAATATTTTCATTCGCGGCCAAAAGGCAGCCGCATCGGGGCGATCGCGTCACCGCAGAGCGAGGTGATACCGGGCAGGCATTTCCTGGAAGAGCGGGTGAAGGAGCTGGAAGCCGCGCAGGGCGAGCCGGAACGGCCGGCGCACTGGGGCGGTTATATCGTAAAACCTTTGCTGGTGGAGTTCTGGCAGGGGCGCAGCAGCCGTTTGCACGACAGGCTGCGGTATACGCCTGAAGGCGGCGGCTGGAAGATCGAGCGGCTGGCGCCTTGATATAGTGTCAAAAAAATAGCCCGCGAACGGGCATAAATAAAGGGATTCCGGGCGTTCGCGAAAAGCGGATGGCCGGAATCCCCTGTCTCTGGCTTAATATGATTAAGCCTTTTTTTCTGCCTTGGCGGCAGCGGTCTTCCTGGTTTTAGCCGGGCGGCTTTTGCCGAAAGAACCGTTAGAGATCTTACCTTTTTTGGTTTTGATATCGCCTCTACCCATTTTTGTTCGTTTTATTGGTAATGAAATATTCCGCAAAAATAAAAAAAGCAAGAAACAAATAATGTTCCTTGCTTAAATAAGTTGGGTCGCCAACTCTTAGAGTTTGTCAGACAGTGCTTTACCAGCTTTGAACTT
>JBQCFV010000167.1:0-3578 GCA_051958695.1 Chitinophaga sp.
GTACAGGTGCACATCGCCAAAGCTATGCACAAATTCACCCGGCTCCAGCCCGCATACCTGCGCGATCATCAACGTAAGCAGCGCGTACGAAGCGATGTTGAAAGGCACGCCGAGAAATACGTCGGCACTGCGCTGGTACAGCTGGCAGCTCAGCTTGCCGTCCGCCACATAAAACTGAAAAAGACAATGACAGGGGCTCAGCGCCATATCCGGCAGGTCAGCCACGTTCCAGGCGCTGATGATCAGGCGCCGGCTGTCAGGGTTCTTTTTGATCTGGCTGATGAGGTCGGTCACCTGGTCGACGGTTTTGCCGTTCGCCCCTTCCCAGCTGCGCCATTGTTTGCCGTATACCGGGCCGAGATTGCCGTCCTTGTCCGCCCATTCGTCCCAGATCTTCACGCCATGCTCCTGCAGGTAACGCACGTTCGTGTCCCCCTTCAGGAACCAGAGCAGTTCGTATATGATCGATTTGAGATGGAGCTTTTTAGTGGTCACCAGCGGGAAACCCGCTTTCAGGTCGAAACGCATCTGGTAGCCGAACACGCTGCGGGTGCCGGTGCCGGTGCGGTCCGTTTTATTATTCCCCTGCGCGATGATATGTTGTAATAGATCAAGGTATTGTTGCATGACCCCGCAAGTTAAATGTAAATTGGGAAATTGCCTATCACGGCTATCAGATTACAGTGAGAAATAATATAAACAAAAGGGGGAAAACAAACAAATCTACTTTAGCATAAATTTCCTTAATCTGCGGAAATCGCACGACCATATCACACGTCCTGAAACTTACATCTAAACGCTGGAATATATAAGACACGAATCGTTTATCATCAACCCTGATTATCCGTTGCAGGGTCAGACCATGCAGCATTGTGAACACATAAAACCCGGAGCCTGAAACGCTGATTCAACACTACAACGATCCCCATCTGACCTTGCAGTTGATAAGTATTTTTATCAACCTCTAAAATTCATTGCTCATGCGCACAAATGTACTTCAGTAACAGCATGGCGGGCACCCTGTTGCCTACCCCGAAACCATGCACGCATTTTTCTTATCAACCTTTCATCAATCTTAAACCTCTAAACCGCCAGAACATGTATCTGTCCAAACCACTCGCATTGCTGGTGTTGCTGCTGCTCGTATCCGCAGCGGCATTCGCCCAGCAAAATATCAGCGGCGCCGTTACCGACGCTTCCGGCAACCCCGTGCCGGGCGTTACGGTCAGGCTGCAGGCCAGCAACCGTGGCACCGTTACCGACGCCCAGGGGCGTTATTCCATCGAAGCCGCCAACGGCAGCACCCTTATTTTTTCCTACACGGGTTACAAAACGCAGAACATCGTGGTGAGCGGCGCCACGCTGAACGTTACCATCGAGGAAGACTACGCGAACCTTGACGAGGTGGTGATCACCGGTCTCGCTACTTCCGTAAAAAGAAGCAACCTCGCGAACGCGGTAGCCACCATTTCCGCCAAACAGCTCTACGGCGTGGCCCCCGCGCAAACCTTCGACGCGGCGCTCAGCGGCAAGATCCCCGGCGCGCTCATCACCGCCAACTCCGGTGCTCCCGGCGGCGGGATTTCCGTAAAAATGCGCGGCGTTACTTCCATCTTCAGCAACTCGCAGCCGCTCTACGTGGTGGACGGCATTTTTATTTCGAACATCAGCGTGCCTGCGGGCATCAATATCGTTACCGGCGCAGCCACGGCGGGCAACCCGCAGAACCAGGACAACCCGTCCAGCCGCGTGGCAGACATCAACCCGGACGATATCGAGAACATTGAAATACTGAAAGGCGCGTCCGCAGCCGCCATCTACGGCTCCAAAGCCGCCGCAGGCGTTATTCTCATCACGACCAAAAAAGGCACGAACCTCGGCCGCACGCTGGTGCGCCTGAGCCAGGACGTTGGGTTTGCCAAAGCCCGCAAGCTGCTCGGCGTACGCCAGTTCACCGAAGAATCCGCTTTCGACAGAGGCGGCGCGACTGAAAGGGGTATGTTCATCACCGCGCGCGACGCGGGCAAGCTGTACGATTATGAAAAAGAAATGTATGGTGAAACGGGGCTTATTTCCAATACGAACGTCAGCGTGAACGGCGGCACCGAACGCACGGGCGTATACTTTTCCGCCAACCGCAAAAGCGAGGAAGGCATCATCAAAAACACGGGCTATCTCAATAATTCCGCCCGAATCAATGTGGACCACCAGCTGAACGACCGCATCAGCCTGGCTTTGCGCGCATCGTACATGAACACGTCCGCGGACCGCGGCCTCACCAATAACGACAACGCCAGCGTGACCTATGGCGTATCGCTCGCCACCATCCCGCAATATCTCGAGCTGCACCCCGACGCGAACGGCATCTATCCCGTAAATCCCGCAGCCGCCAACCCGCTCGAAACGCGGGACAAGCTGCGCAACAACGAAACCACCAACCGTTTCATCACCGGCGGCGAAATAAAGGCCATCCTGCATACCAACGACCGCACCAACACCAGGCTGATCGTGCGCGGCGGCGTGGACTTCTTCAGCCTGAAAACAGAAGCCATCTTCCCGCGCAGCCTGCAATTCATGAAAGGCGGGCTGGAAGGCGCTTCCATCCAGGGCAATACCAATAACCTCAACAGCAATCTCGCCGGCGTGCTGGTCAATTATTTCCAGGCCAACCCTGAACTCAGCTTTACCACGTCCGTAGGCGCCACGCTCGAAACCAGCAAGCTCGACCACATTCTCGCCATCGCCACCAACCTCATCCCCGATCAAAACAACGTGGACCAGGCTGCCAGCTCGCAGCTGCAGCAGTTCAGGCAGAAGTACCGGGACAATGGTATTTTTATACAGGAAGAAATGCTGCTGATGGACGCCATCACTTTGGGCGCGGGCGTTCGTTTCGACCGTAGTACCAACAACGGCGATTACAAAAAATACTTCGTGCTGCCCAAAGCCTCGGCTTCGTGGAACCTGGCCAAAATGCCGTTCTGGAACATTCAAAGCATCAACAGCTTCAAGCTGCGCGCGGCTTATGGTCAGGCGGGCAATGTAGCCCCGTATGGCGCCAAGTTCCTTGCACTCACCGCCAGCAATATCGACGGGCAGCCGGGCTCTTTGGTGGACACGCAGTTCGGCAACCCGGACATTGAGCAGGAACGGCAGACGGAGCTGGAAGCCGGGCTGGACCTGAGCTTTTTCAACGGCCGGCTCAGCCTCGAGGCCACTTACTATAATAAAAAGATTTTCGACCTGCTGCTGCGCAGGAACGTAGCATCGTCCAGCGGCTTTACCCAACAGTGGGTAAACGGCGGCGACCTGCAGAACAAAGGCGTGGAGATCGGCATCGGCGCCATTCCCGTCAATGCCAAAAACGTTCGCTGGAACACGCAGCTGAACTTCTGGAAAAACACTTCCGAAGTAACCGAACTTTCCATTCCTCCCTTCCCCATCGGCGCATTCGGCAACACGCTGGGCAACTTTTATATCGAAGAAGGCAAATCCGCCACGCAGATCATCGGTACGCTCGGCAACAACAAAGGCGTGGGCGTATTGGGCAATGCGGAGCCGGACTTCCAGCTGAGCTT
>JBQCFV010000168.1:0-13582 GCA_051958695.1 Chitinophaga sp.
GGCTACTTTTTTAGCTTTGATCTTGATGATCTGGCCAGTCTGGGGGTTTCTGCCGTTACGAGCAGCACGTTTGGAAACGGAGAAAGTACCGAAACCAACCAGTGTTACTTTACCGCCTTTTTTCAGGGTGTCGGCCACTGCTTTGGTGAAAGAATCCAGAGCGTCGTTAGCTTGGGTTTTGGTAACGCCAGCGTCTTTGGCGAGTTTGTCGATCAATTCGGCTTTGTTCATAGTTAGTTAAGATTTAACTAGTGAGAAAATGTTTGATGTGAGCAAATATAGCGCGTTTTATAAGATTACCAAATTTTTAAAACTTTTTTTTGGAGGCTGAAAAACCCTACAGGTAACGTTTACAGCTGATCGGGTGTTTTTTCCTTGTAAGTTCTGCGACCGGGTATTTCCAATGAAACGCGCTACTGCGTTGACTTTTAATGTACTCGTACATTAAACGCGCATTTATACCAAGTATTGTACCAAAGCCGCGAAGCCCTGAAAATAGTGAATTTCATGTGGATAAGTTTGGTCTGTTACACCACCTGCATCACCGTTCTGAAGGCCACGAACTGGTCTCCGAAAATATCGAAAGCCTTTTGCCGGAGGGCGGGGGCGTACTCCTGGAGATAGGTATAATAGTTTTCGAGGGTATCGGTAAAGTATTGCACGGTGTAAGTCGGTCCGTCCGAATCGTCCTGTTCCAGCAGGCGGCACATGCGGTAGTCGTGGAACAGGCCGGTGGCGATGATCCCGGGGATGTGCTCCTGTTTCATCCATTCCACCCAGCGGTCTTTGATGGGTACGGCTACTTTTGTAGTAACATTATATATGATCATGGATTTTTGAGTTGAAGGTAAACCGGGCAATGGTCGGAATGTTTTACCTGTTGCCAGATGGCGGCATCCTGCAGGCGGCCGCGCAGCGGTTCCGTAACGTTGATGTAATCGATGCGCCATCCCTTGTTATTCGCGCGGGCGTTTGCGCGGAAGCTCCACCAACTGTACTGATGCGGTTCGGGGTGGAACTGGCGGAAGGTGTCGATAAACCCGCTGTCGAGCAGCTTGGTGAGCCAGGCCCTTTCTTCGGGCAGGAAGCCGGAGGAATCTTTATTGCTGACGGGGTTGTGAATATCGATAGGTTGGTGCGCGATGTTATAGTCGCCGGTCACGACGATGTTGGGCCTTTCCTGGCGGAGCTGCTGGAGGTAGCCGTAAAATTCGTCGAGCCACTGGTATTTGTAGGTCTGTCTTTCGTCGCCGGTGGTGCCGGAAGGGAAGTATGCGTTGACGAGGGTAACGTCCCCGAAGTCGGCCCTTATCACCCTGCCTTCGGCATCGCTTTGCATATATCCGTTACCGTATTGCACGTTGTCGGGTTTTATTTTGGTAAGGATGGCCACGCCGCTGTACCCTTTTTTTTGTGCGGGGTACCAGTAGTCCGTGTAGCCGAGCTGTTCGAATTGCTGGAAATCCACATTTTCGCGATGGGCTTTTACTTCCTGCAGGCAGATAACGTCCGCAGGGTCAGTTTTGAGCCATTCGGTGAATCCTTTTGTCATGGCGGAGCGGAGTCCGTTAACATTATAGGTGACGATCCTCATGATGAAATATGTTTTAGCAAAAGTAAGGATTCGGGGAAAAGCGGGGGAGGGAAAAGTGGGGTTGGAGGAAGGGATAAAATAGGGGAATGCAGGCTTTATCAAAAAAAATTATTCATGAAATGTTTATCCCTTTCTATAGAGAAAGGATGTGAGAACCGTAGGAAAGTAGAAACGCCACTCAAACCGCGGTGAAGAAGCGTAAGAAATGCTGGAACCCGGATTTATCCCAACCAACCCAGTAATGAAAAAGGGCTGCATCAAATATTGATACAGCCCCGCGAGATTGTTAAATTTCTTAAATGTTTACAGCGGGCTTACAACTCCGCCAAGGTTACCCAGCAGGCCGTTGAGCAGGCCGGTAACGGGAGCGAGCAGGTTGCCGAGACCGCCAACGCCGGGAATTCCGCCACCGCCGCCGGGAAGGCCGACGCTGTTGGGATCGACGGTGATGCCGAGGTTGATGACACCGTCCGCGTTCATAAGATCGATCTTGAGAAAGCCGAGATCGAGCAGACCGCCGTTGATATCATGTGCGTCCGTGAGGGGGAGTTCCTGGCAACCGAAATTTTGTGCTTGAAGGTTTTGCATAAGCGAAGGGTTTTGTGGTGAATGGAAAAAGGCGGCGCCCTGTACCCTTGGGCGCCACCACGTTTTAAACCGGTTTTCGGAGTGCTTAGCCGAGTATACCACCGCCAAGGCCGCCGAGGAGGCTGTTGAGCAGGTTGGTAACGGGAGCGAGCAGATTGCCGAGGCCGCCAACGCCGGGGATGCCGCCGCCGGTGCCAGGCAGGCCGGGAAGGCCGGACAGCAGGGCGTTGGTGTCAAGTTGGCCGCCGATAGTGATCTTACCATTAACATTGTTGATGCCCAGTGTAAGGAATCCGCCGTTAACGTCTTGGGTCGCGGTTGCATCCAGTTCCTGGCAACCATAGTTGTGTACTTGCAAGTTTTCCATATGATAGGAGGTTTGGTTAAAAAACGGTTTTGCTGGCTGTCATTTCCTGGGGTGCAGGAGTGTATCGGTGATGAATCCCGGGGGCTTTGGAGCGTTCAGGGTCAGGGGCTCTTACGATGCTCTGTCGGGGAACAACCGCGATATGATTTTATGACAGGCTGTAAATTACTAAGCCGCTATTGATCTTTGGTTGTTCACTTTGTTCATTTTCAACAAGTTGATCCAAGGGGCTATTCATTTTTTGAACAAGGAGAGCATTAGCAATCGTTTAACATTTTATCCGGGGAAAACCCTGCATATTAGAAAACGATAATTCCAACCGTTTTATGTAATTTATGCTTAGGAACGGCCGCCTTGCAGCAGCGGCTGAAAGCTGCCAAAACAATGCCACTTAGTATTATTACCGGGTTGCCGGATACACAATGCAGACCATGACAAAAATCTCCCTGTTCCAACCATTCCTTAACGGGAGTTCCCTCCGCCTGGTTCCCCTGCTATTTACGCTTTCCGTTATCTTTTCCACCGCCAGGGGACAGCAGCAGCTGGTCCGTTCATTTAAGAACACGCTTTATAGCGGGACAGTAAGGGACAGCATGCGGTACACCGACCTGCTCAACCGCATCAGTACACTCTCGCTTGTTCAGCAGCTGGACACCACGTATGTTTACGCCGCCCGCGCCAAGGAGCTTGCCACCAGGATCGGCTACCAGAAAGGGCTCGCGGACGCCTTTATGAATCTTGCCGCGAGTTCCTCGTTTCAGAACAACAGCAAGCTTACACACCGTTTTTATCTCGAAGCGTTGAGGCGTTACCGTGATCTTGGCGATTCCGCCGGCGTCTGTCAGGCCTTGTATGGCATCGGCAGCTATTACCATTATGAAAAGAAAGACGAACTGGCCATCCCGTACATGGAAGAATCCATGGGCGTTGGCAGCCGGCTGCTAAAAGACTCCGTCTGGGCCGGGATGCTGGCCAATTATTACCGCGTGTTCGCGGAGGACAGTCTTCGCCGCGATTCCGCATTGTGGGCGCTTTCCAAGGCGCACGAGATAGCCGTCCGGTTTCACGACGACCGCATTCTGACATACACCGGGCTGTTCCAGGCGCATGAGGAAGTAAAGGCCGGCCGTTTGGACTAGGCCATGGAAAAGCTAAAGTGGCTGGCCGCGCATTCAGTGCGCGAAGGGTATGCGTACCTCGCGCTGTATGCCAATGCCCAGATGGATATTTACGCCAGCTACGCCGGGATGCCTGACTCGCTCGATTACCGCAAACGAATGCTGGACGCTGCTATCCTTGGCGGGTACAAAAAACTGATGGTGCGGCCGGTTACTTCGCTGTATCAATATTATAAAACCATCAGCGCGGAGGCTGCCATTCCGTATGCCGACGTGTTGAGCGAAATAGCCACCCACCAGGAGGACCTTCGTATGCAGGGCGAACAGGATTATATCGAGTCTTTCATGCAGGAGCATGAGCTGCGTGGCGCGCAACTCAACAGGGAGTTGCACGAGCAAACGCTGATATCCGATAAACTGAAAAGCCGTCAAAGGATCACGCTGATCCTGTTTATCGTGATCTGTACCCTGCTGATTCTTGGCCTGATATATGTCTATAACCGCTCTGCCCGCGAATCCCGCATGGCGACAAAAAGGCTGAAAGAGATCAACCGCATGATGATGGACAAGAACAGGCAGCTCCAGCGGCACGACGATTTCAAAAACAAATTGTTGTCGATCCTCGCGCATGACTTCAGGTTGCCTTTGAGCCATATCATCAGTGTAACGACCCTGTTCCAGCAGAAAGACATCAAGCCCGAGCAGTTCCAGGAAATTGCCAACAGCATATCCGCAATGGCGGCGGAAACACTTCAGTTGTTCGAAACGGTGCTCAACTGGGTCAAATCGCAGCTGGCCGGTTTCCAGTACAAAGCCGAGCCCTTCCTGTTGCAGGAGTTGTGGGACGAGGCAATGGAGCCTATGATAGCGGATATCACGGACAAGGCGCTGGACCTGGACGTTGAGATCCCGAACAGGCTTGCTATCCTGGCAGACCGGGAAATGTTACAATTCGTACATCGCAACCTGTTACACAACGCCATTAAATATTCTCATCGCGGCGGCCCGGTATCCATCGTTGCCCGGCGGAAAAACGACCGCGTGATCATAAGGGTGACCAATGGCGGCACTGGTATTCACGAGCTGGACATGCCCTATATGTTCACCCATCGCGTACCTAGTGCCATAACGAGAGAAACCGGCAGGGGAGCGGGTTTAGCGTTGATCATCTGCAAAGATTTTATTGAGAAGATGAACGGAACGATCAAGGTTGAAAGCGACGGCGATTCCTTTACGACATTTGAATATACCCTGGAAGCGTATGATGAGGAGCTGGATGATTGAAAATTCCTGCTGAGTTGAAATTTCCAGGGTAAGATCAAAATTTCCAGGGGAAGAATCCCCCGGAGTGGTTTACTCATTCTCAGTTTGTTGTGTTACGAACGAAACTCGACATGGTTGAGCGAATGTTAGCTGCCGATGAAAATATTATCTATCCCGAATCATTTTTCAGTACTTTAAAGACCACCCGAAAGTTTGTAATGACAGCGGAGTTTTCTTTCTCTCCTTTGACCGGAGAGACGATTGAAACGCCGTTAACCGGCTCCGGTCTGATTATCCCTGAAAGGTTTAAGGATCTGTATATGAGTTTGATGGTGGATGGCTCGTCATTTATTTTACCTGTTTGATTGTTAGGAACGAGCTTTCTATTGAAGACAAGTTGCCGCAACTTGTGGTAGTCCTGAGTATCGCGTGTTTCCGGAGCTTCAGCTTCAGCCATGGATTTCGGGTCCTCTGCTGCAGCATACTCGAGCTTCTCGGCTGCGTCGATAGTTTTATTTTCCGGATGTCCCTCGGATGCACCAGTGACGGATAGATCGTATGCTTTTTCGCGTTCCGGGATGTTGATAGTTTCACCTTTCGAATGCCAATGAGATTCCCGAAAGAATGGTTGGTCATACGTTTTTTCGCATTCGGGAACGTCGACAGTTTTATTTTCTGGATGTCCCTCGGATTCTCCAGTGACAGATAGATCGTATGCTTTTTCGCATTCCGGGATGTTGATAGTTTCACCTTTCGAATGCCAATGCGATTCCCGAAAGAATGACTGGTCATACGTTTTTTCGCATTCGGGAACGTCGATAGTTTTATTTTCCGGATGTCCTTCAGATGCTCCAATGACGGATAGACCATGCTTTTTTCCGCATTCCGGGATGTCGATAATGTCACGTTTCGAGTACCCTTCTGATTCCTTAATAACGACTAGATTATAGGTTTTTGCGCTTTCGGTTATATCGATATACGTATCCGCAATCGGTGAAATGGTTGAATGAAATGATTTCTGGTAGAAGCGCGCTGATGAAAAAGCATACATCTCCGGGGATGGGCTTAACCCGGTGAGAACAGGCGCTTCGTGTAAATGCCGGATCGTTTCTTCGGCCATTTGAATGGATGGGATCTGCCGGAAATAGGTAGCCTTATCCCAAAAATGATAATGGCGGTCGTTCAGCGTGCTTTTGTATTTTTCAAGCTCAGGTGAGCGGGTTCGCAATAACCTGTACTTGATTTGCTGGGCAGTGAATTTCAGCATCATTTGCCGGATGTTTTTAGCCTGCCAATCGGGCTGCTTTTCCCAAAGCAGATGGAATTCATCTTCCAGGATTACGTATCCAAACAGCCGGATCCGTTGGTCACGGCAGAGAAAAGCGATGCTTTGAAGAACTATTTTTTTATGTTCATCGTCTTTTAGTAATAGTTGACCTCGCCTGCAACAGGCGGTAAAAAGCTCCATCGTTATATGTTTTCCTGTTATTGGTGTAGGTTAATCTGATTTTTGCAAATATGATCTTGCAACATGTTTCAAACATGCTCTTGCAATATGTCCTGACAACATACTCTTGTAATATGGCCTTACATATGATCTTACGACAGGTTCAGGCAATATGATCGCGTAGATGATCACATGATCTTGCAAGATAGTCTCGCAGCACCTCTCGCCGATAGGACGGCGGGAGCCGAAACGGGGTAATTAGCCGGGAACGGCAGCTCCTGGCGGACAGCCGGCGCAGATATATTGTTGTACTGCGATGTCTTGCTGCGGTGCCTAACATGTCCATTCAGGAGCAACATCATAAATAGTTATGCGGATTCCTGGATACACACTAGCCCTGGTGTATGCTGAACGTAGGCAGCGGCCGATCATCCAGCCGGCCATCCACCCGGAGCGTGCCATTGCCCGGCGCGATTATAAACCCCCCTTTTTGATTCTTAAGGCTGAACTATGAACAAGAAAAAATTGCAGGTGGTATTAGATATTTTGCCGTTGAAAATTGAGCGAATTTGACCAAACAATAGGTTTGACTTTTGTAAGAATGATTTTTCATTGATACATTAAATGATGTTGTGAGCGAGTATTAATTTATCACAACGGGTTAACAATTTTTTTTGGTTGCTGACTGCGTTTCCTTTATAGATGGGCATTCAATCAGAATAAAATCGTGATGCAAACAAAAGATTGCTGGTTAACAATGCATGCAATTTAGGAAGCAAAATCGAAAAAAACGCTGTTCACTTTGTTCATTTTTTGAGGAGGTGTTAACACCTTAAAAGAGACCGGGGATAGTATAATCCGATGCTTGTGGTGTTAACACCTTGGAATGTTTGTAACCGGGAATCTCCGCAACAGACAAAAGGTGTTAACACCTCACTGTTATCAAATGAGGAGCATGACGGACCCAATATTTGTGGTGTTAACACCTCAGAATATTCGCAATCCAGAAACCTCCGCAACAGATAAAAGGTGTTAACACCTCACTGTCATCAAATGAGGAGTATGGCGGTCCCAATGCTTATGGTGTTAACACCTCAGAATATCCGCAATTCAGAAATCTCCGCAACAGACAAAAGGCGTTAACATCTAACGTTGTCATATAAGAAGTATGACAAACCCAATGCTTGTGGTGTTAACACCTTAGAATGTTTGTAGCCGGGAATTTCGGCAACAGACAAAAGGTGTTAACACTTCACTGTCATCAAATAAGAAGTGTGGCAAACCCAATGCTTGAGGTATTAACACCTAACTGTTATCAAATAAGGAGTGTGACGAACCCCATGCTTGAGATGTTAACACCTGAGAGAGTATCCAAAGCAAGACATAACATGCCAGGTACCTGCGATGTTAACCCCTCATCACGCTCCAGCAACACCAAAAAAACACAAAAAAGCCGGAGTCTCCCCCGGCTTTTCCAAATAGTTCTCTCAAAAAACACTACCCCTTCACCAGCGTCCCTACATTCCTCCCCATGATCACGTGCATGAGATTACCGATCTTGTTCATGTCAAACACGATGATCGGCAGATTATTTTCCTGGCACAACGTAAACGCCGTCATGTCCATTACATTGAGCGATTTCTGGTATACCTCGGAAAAAGTGATCGTTTCGAACTTCGTCGCATCCGGGTTTTTCTCCGGGTCGGCGGTATATATGCCGTCTACGCGCGTGCCTTTCAGGATCACGTCTGCCTGTATCTCGATCGCGCGGAGAGATGCGGCGGTGTCCGTGGTAAAATAGGGATTGCCCGTACCCGCGCCAAAGATCACCACGCGGCCTTTTTCAAGGTGGCGGATAGCGCGCCTGCGGATGTAAGGCTCGGCGATCTGCTCCATTTTAATGGCCGATTGCAGCCTGGTATACATACCGGCGCGTTCAAGACCGCTCTGCATCGCCATACCATTGATGACCGTCGCCAGCATCCCCATATAGTCGCCCTGCGCGCGTTCAATACCGGTTTCTGCTTCGTTCATCCCCCGGTAAATATTCCCGCCGCCGATCACGATGGCTACCTGTACGCCAAGATCCGTTACTGCCTTGATATCCTGCGCATACTGCGATATCACTTTCGGGTCAATTCCATAATTACTGTCTCCCATCAGGGATTCCCCACTCAACTTGAGCAAAATTCGTTTGTACTTTGGCAACATGTCAGCTATGATTATTGTAAGATCTGATTCTCCGGTTCTCGACGGTGCTAATATACAATTCCGGGCTCAAAATTATTCCCTGAATACGTATATGCAAAAAAAAGGAGAGAATTTTTCATCTCTCCTTTCATATCGTTAAAAGTTATTATCCTAAAGCTACGCGCTTGAAAGTGGTTACTTTCAGCTCGGCGTCGACGCCTTTCAGGTGGTCGGCTACGGATTTGTTGCCGTCCTTTACGAAAGCCTGCTGCAGCAGGGTGCTCTCTTTGTAGAACTTCTGGATCTTGCCGTTGGCGATCTTTTCGGCCATTTCAGCGGGTTTACCTTCTGCTTTGATCTGCTCGATGGCGATCTCTTTCTCACGGGCTACCAGCTCGGGAGCGATACCGGAAGCATCTACTGCGATCGGGTTCATGGCTGCGATCTGCATAGCGATGTCTTTGCCGGTCTCTTCAGAAACGGGTTTGCTAAAGGCCACCAGTACGCCCATGCGGTAATTGCCGTGGATGTAAGACACTACGGTAGCGCCTTCAACCCTTTCAAAACGGCTCAGGGTGATCTTTTCACCGATCTTGGCTACCTGGTCGTTCACTTTGTCCGCAACGGTAGCGCCATCCAGCGGGGCGGCGTTGAGCTCTTCTGCGGTCTGTACGTTATTGGCCAGCGCCAGGTCTGCAACGGACTGGGCGAACTTTACAAATTCCTCGTTTTTGGCTACGAAGTCGGTTTCGCAGCTCAGCAGCACGATCACGCCGGCTTTACCGTCGGCGGTCGTTTTTGCGACTACAACGCCTTCTTTGGTTTCGCGGTCGGAACGCAGCGCGGCTACTTTCTGACCTTTCTTACGCAGGTAATCCACTGCTTTTTCGAAATCGCCGTCGGTTTCAACCAGTGCTTTCCTGCAATCCATCATTCCGGCGCCTGTTTGCTGACGCAGTTTATTTACTTCAGCGGCTGTAATTGTTGCCATCGTATATAATTATGTTATTGTGTTATGAAAAATCTATCAACGGGGTATAATGTGAATCGTGAACGACTGGTATCATTCACGATTCACTATTGATATTGAATATGTTCAATTATCGGGCAGGACCAGGTTTGCCTGCGCCGGAGGGACGGAATCCGCCGCCGCCGGGACGGTTGCCACCAGGGCGGTTGCCGCCACCGGGACCGCCGGGCCTGCGTCCGCGTTCACCACGCTCGTCGCCGCCTTCCAGCTCGAACTTGCGCAGTTTGTTGTCGGTTTCTTCTTCTTCCACTTCGTCGGTTTTTTCAACGGCGCGCTCAGCCAGGCCTTCAGCGATCGCAGCTGCGATGTAGCTAACGATGATGGCGATGGATTTGGTGGCGTCGACGTTCGCGGGGATCGCGAAGTCAACTTTGGTGGGATCGGAGTTGGTATCAACCATACCGAAAGTGGATACACCGAGACGTTTTGCTTCGGCCAGGGCGATGTGCTCGTGGCTGATGTCTACGATGAACAGGGCAGCCGGAACACGTGCCAGCTGGGAAATACCGCCCAGCACTTTTTCCATTTTGTCCTTATCGCGGGAGAGCGTGAGGCGCTCTTTTTTGGTGATGTTGTCGAAAGTACCGTCCGCCAGCATTTTTTCGATGCTCTGCATCTTCTTAACGCTTTTGCGGATGGTCGCGAAGTTGGTCAGCATGCCGCCCAGCCACCTTTCGGTAACATAAGGCATGTTCACGCGTTTTGCAGCTTCGGCTACGATCTCTTTCGCCTGTTTTTTGGTAGCGACGAACATGATCTTTTTACCGCTCTTTGCGATGGATTTCAGCGCAGCGGCCGTTTCCTGCAGGCCTTCAACGGTTTTGTTCAGGTCAATGATGTGGATACCTTTCTTTTCAGCGAAAATATAAGGCAGCATCTTCGGGTTCCATTTCTTCTTCAGGTGACCGAAGTGTACACCGGCTTCCAGTAACTGCTGCTGTAATGAAGTATTATTTTCCATGTTGTTTTAATCAAATTGATGTTCAAAAATTGAATGATACAATCATTAACGTTTAGAGAACTGGAAGCTTCTGCGGGCTTTAGCTTTACCGGGTTTCTTACGTTCAACGGATCTCGGGTCACGTTTCAGGAGACCGGCAGCTTTCAGTGCAGGGCGAAACTCGGGGTTGATCTCGCACAATGCGCGGGCGATACCCAGCTTTACAGCTTCAGCCTGACCTTTGATGCCACCGCCCTGAGCATTCACTTTTACATCGAATTTATCCAGCGCGTCAATGGTCTTGAAAGGCGCTTCAACCTGGTTCTGCAGGTAGATCAGCGCAAAATATGTTTTATAATCCTTGCCGTTCACCAGGATGGCACCGGTACCTTTGCTCACGTACACGCGGGCAACTGCTTCCTTACGACGGCCGATAGTATTTTTCTGTTTTTCCATTATTCAGGTGTGATTAGAATGTTAAAGACTGCGGTTTCTGAGCAGCATGCGGATGTTCCGCACCGGCATAAACGAAAAGTTTCTTGTACATCGCGCGGCCCAGACGGTTCTTCGGCAGCATGCCTTTTACCGCTCTTTCGATCACCACTTCCGGACGGCGTTTCAGCAGGTCCTTCGCAGCCTCGCCTTTCTGGCCACCGGGGTAGCCTGAATAGGTCAGGTATTCCTTGTCGTTGAGCTTGTTGCCCGTGAAAACGACCTTATCGGCGTTGATCACGATGATGTAGTCGCCGCAGTCGGTATGCGGGGTAAAGTAAGGTTTGTTCTTACCTCTCAGTATCGCCGCGATCCTCGCGCTGATCCTGCCTACAGTTTGGTTGGTACCGTCTACGATGTACCAGTCACGCTTTACGTAAGCGTCGTTGGCAGACTTTGTTCTGAAGCTTAAAGTATTCATTGCTTAATAAAATAAATTTAATCTCGCCCTGTTTGGGAGTGCAAAGCTAAGCGCTTCATGCAATATAACCATCAATTTGAGCGACTTTTTTGGAGGGTAGGCTTGTAATGAATTGATTTTCAATAAAAATTTTGACAAACAATTATCAACACCTTATCCATAGCCCGGTTTTACAGGGTTTTTCCCAATAAAAAGGACCGCAACCGCGGCCCTTTCTGCATCTTTGCCCGGAGGAACGGCATTAATCGCGCCGGCTCGCGCCCAGATATATCAGTAAATATTGTAATAAGATCACTACGGAGGACACTGCCGCTACCACATAGGTCATGGCCGCCCACCACAATGCGTCTTTCGCCATGTCGTGCTCCTGTTTATAGGTAATGCCCGCACTGTCCAGCCATTTCAGCGCCCGGTTGGAAGCGTCGAACTCCACCGGCAGCGTAACAATGGAAAACACGGTGGTGACGCCGAACAGGATAATGCCCCCCAGCAGCAGCTGGGGAAAGGCGTTGACCATCAAAATACCGGCGAACAGCACGATCTGCACGAGATAGGAGCTGACCTGCACCGCCGGCACCATTTTGGACCGGAAGGTAAGCCAGGGATAAGCCGTGGCATGCTGCACCGCGTGCCCGCATTCGTGGGCCGCCACCGCGGCGGCGGCTACGCTGGCCGTGCCGTACACTTCGGGGCTCAGGTTCACCGTTTTGGTGGCCGGGTTATAGTGGTCGCTCAGGAAACCCTGACCCTGTACCACTTTTACGTCGTAGATGCCGTTGTCGCGCAGCATCTTTTCCGCCACCTCACGGCCCGTAAGGCCCGACGAGGTGCCGACTTCACTGTATTTCTTGAATTTGCCCCGCAGCCGCATGCTTACCAGCGCGCTGATGCCGACAAAAATCAACGAAATGATCATTACACCAGGAGATAGTATCATTGTCTATTGTTGTTTTTATAGTTGTTTGTGTTCGTTGTCACCCTAAAATTAACCCTTATTTATCATCAAATCCCTTACCAGTTGGTAAAACTGGCAGAATTGTCACGTAACCCCTCGGTTACGCTTGTGCTTTGTCAGCACAAAAAATTAACACTGACAGTTTGGCCGGAAAAGGCCCTTTTTCAACCCTCCGGACCTATATTTTTTTTAGTTATTATTAATTATAATATGTTCAAAAATTAATATATCAAACCTCGTATTACCATCCCTCGCTATCAATAATTTACGAAAGTTTATGAAAAATAATTTACAGGCGAAACAGGCTCCAATAGAGGCTTCCAGCCGACTGACTGCCAAAAGAATTAACACTTTAAAAGTTATTAACATCCATTAAATAAACTTTTTTATTCTCAACCCATTTAGTAATTTAGTCCTGAATTTAATGGGTTAGTAAGTAGAAAGAGTCAGCGGAATCTTCCGTTGGCTCTTTTCTCTTTTCAACGTTTTTACTCCAAAAAGAAACACCGTTTTTTATCCTTCGCTTTATCGGACATCAACAATTATCCGCTTCTCCTTTTTTTCATTTTACTTTGTTGCATGAGTAAAATCAGAACAGCTTTTTTTTGCCAGAACTGCGGATATGAATCAGCGAAATGGACGGGTAAATGTCCTTCGTGCAATCAATGGAACACTTTCGTGGAAGAAAAGGTGCAGAAAGATATTCCTTTAAGACAGGCAGACTGGAAAAACGAAACCGTCAGCGCATATAAAACGCCGCGGACCATACATCTCGATGCGGTGGAAGGGTTGGAAGAAAAACGCTGGCTTACGCCGGACGCGGAATTGAACAGGGTGCTGGGAGGCGGTATAGTGGCGGGTTCGCTCGTGCTGGTAGGCGGAGAGCCGGGTATCGGCAAGTCTACTTTGTTCCTGCAGAACGCGCTGTTGCTCAAAGATATTAAAACACTGTATATCAGCGGCGAAGAAAGTGAACAACAGATAAAGATGCGGGCGGACAGGCTGAAGATCCGCAACGACCAGTTTTATCTGCTGACGGAAACATCCACGCAAACGATCTTCCAGGAAATAAAAAAACTGCAGCCCGAACTTGTCATCGTCGATTCGATACAAACCCTTCAATCCCCTTTGATAGAATCGGCGCCCGGAAGCGTTTCGCAGATACGCGAAACGGCGG
>JBQCFV010000169.1:0-6855 GCA_051958695.1 Chitinophaga sp.
GTAAATGCTTTTTTCGTTGCCGATCTTCGGGTTCACGACCCTTGTAAGCCCCGCCTGCACGGCCCCTACCAGCACGCCTACTACCGCTAGCGAAATACCTACCATTTTTTCGCTCCAGTTAAAACGGTAGATGGTAAAAAAGTTCCAGTTACCCTGCACCGCCTGCGCGCCGAGGTAGATCAGGAAAAAGCTCATCGCCAGGCCTTTGATCTCGGGGTGACGGGTGAGGAACTTCAGCGAACCGAAAGGGTTCGCACGCGCAAAATCAAAGGCGCGGCGGTTCTCTTTCGGGAGCGATTCGGGCAGCAGGAAATAACCGTATATGCAGTTGAACAGGCACAAAGCGGCGGCCGCGTAAAAAGGCGCCCTGATGCCCCAGTTCGCCAGCAGCGCTCCCAATGCGGGGCCGAGCACAAAGCCCAGCCCGAACGCCGCGCCGATCAGCCCGAAATTTTTTGCTTTGGATGTTGCGTCGGTGCTTACGTCGGCAATGTAGGCGGATGCGGTTGTAAAACTTGCGCCGGTAATCCCTGCGATCACACGGCCTACGAAAAGCCAGCCGTAGGTGGGCGCCAGCGCGAGAATGATGTAGTCGATGCCGAACCCGAGCAGGGACAGCAGCAGCACCGGCCTGCGCCCGTAGCGGTCGCTAAGGTTGCCCACCACCGGCGCGAACACAAACTGCATGATCGCGAAGATCGAGATCAGGTAAGCGCCGTAAGGGCTCGCCTCGTTCACCGGGATGTCTTTTAATTGCGCGATGAGGTCTGCCATTACGGGTATAATGAGCCCCCAGCCCATGGCGTCGATCAGCAGGGTCACAAAAATAAAGCCGATGGCCGCGCTTTTGGATGTCTTCATTCAGTGTTAGGTTTGTGGTTTTTTGGTGGATGCAAATTTGGGGATTTTTTTGACAGGTTGGGAGCGTCATCCGTTTTCTTTGTATGTCCGCGCGATCACCTCGTCCAGCGTATTGCCGCTTTCCAGCGCGCCCCAGGTGAGGTTCCTTTTTTCAGAAAGCCGGGCATGGCAGAACAGCTGCGCGACAGCGGGCGGCGCAATGCGGATCAGCTCCGCCGCCTGTATGGCCAGCGCCATTTTTTCGACGATCACGCGGGCTTTACATTCATGTTCTTCCGGCGAGGCCAGCAACTTTTCAAGACCGTCCAGGTGACGCGACAGATCGGGGTCTCCGCCTTTGGCTTCGCGTAAATAATTCATGACAGCTTCCATGCTGGCCGGCTCTTTGCGCATGGCGCGCAATACGTCGAGCGCCTGCACATTGCCGGACCCTTCCCAGATAGCGTTTACCGGTACGTCGCGGTAAAGCCTTGGCATGACGGACGTTTCCACGTAACCGTTACCGCCGATGCATTCCAGCGCTTCGCCCATTGCAAGCACCGCGCGTTTGGTATTCCAGAATTTTCCGACGGCGGTGGCGATGCGGACAAAATGCAGGGCTTCTTCATCCGTCAGCGCATCATCCAAACCTTGTGCCAGGCGCATCGCCAGCGTGGTGGCCGCTTCCGACTCCAGGCTCAGATCGGCCAGCACGTTTTTCATCAGCGGATGCTCAATGAGTTTTTTCCCGAAAACGCTGCGGTAACGGCAATGATGGATGGCTTCCGCTACCGCGCGCTGCAGGGTAGCGGCCGACCCTGTCGCGCAATCCAGCCGGGTATGCCGCACCATTTCCATGATAGCGGCGATGCCGCGCCCTTCCTCCCCGATGATGCGGCCCCATGCTTCGTGGAACTCGGCTTCGCCGGATGCGTTGGAACGGTTGCCCAGCTTGTCCTTCAACCGCTGGAACCAAATGTTGTTCTTTGAGCCGTCCGGTAAAAAACGCGGTACGAGAAAACAGCTCAAACCTTTTTCCGCCTGCGCCAGCACGAGAAAGGCATCACTCATGGGCGCACTGCAAAACCACTTGCGACCCGTGATCCTGTAAATCCCTTCCCCATCGGGTTTTGCAAAAGTGAGATTGCTGCGTACGTCGCTGCCGCCCTGCGGCTCCGTCATGGCCATGCCGAACGTGACGCCCTTCTTTTCAAAATAAGGGATGTGCCTTTCGTCGTACTCGTTGGACAGCACCAGCGGCAGCCACTCCTTCGCTATGCCGGCGTCAGTTTCCAAAGACGGAACTACCGCGAAGGTCATAGTGAGAGGGCAGCTGCTGCCTTCGTCCGCCTGTTGTTTGAGGTAAGACAATACGCTATGCGCCAGATACCCGCCGCTCCGCCGAGAGGTCCAGGCCACGGAATGCACGCCGTAGCGGATGCCCGCATCCATCAGCTGGTGATAAGCGGGGTGAAACTCCACCACGTCCAGCCGGTTGCCAAAGCGGTCGTGTGTAAACAACTGCGGAAGATTTTTATTTGCGAGCGCACCGGCTTCCTGCATTTCCCGGCTGCCCATCAGCTGCCCGTAAGCGCTTGCCTGCCCGCTGAATGCATCGCCGCCATAGGCATTCAATGCATTCTGCAATGCGATGTTCGAGGTGAATGTATTGTAATTCTGGAGTACGGGTACCTGGTTAACCGTGTGCTGGAAATCAAAACCGTTTGGTAGCATGGTGAAAGGTTTTGTATCCTTAAATTTAACCAATTGCCTGCAAACCGGTCCCCGGCAAAAACGATTTTATTCCCGTTCCGTCACGGGCCCGGGCTCATTCTTTTCCTCCTTCACCATCCACTTTGTGTACCGGTATTTCGGCAGCATCGCGTGCAGCTTTTTGGTGAGCCATAACATTTAATAGTTTTACCCTTCGATGCTATGCTGCTGCATGTATTTCCCGATCTCCGCCGCGATGCTTTCCGGCCCGCTTACCTGCCAGGGCCTGCAAGCCTCTGATGAATGCACGGACAGTACGCCGATGAATTTTCCGCCGGACAGCACCGGTACGGATACCATCGAACGCACGCCGGAGCTGAACGCCATGCCCCGGTGCGCCGCAAAGGCCGTATCGTGCAGCAGATCAGGGATCAGCAGCGGGCGCGCTTCTTCACGCATACGGCAATACGGGCAGCTGCAGCTGATGTCCAGGGAGGAGAATCGTTCCATAAAGTCGTGCTGAAAACCTTTCTGCGCAACGATCCGCAGGTTGTTCAACGAGCTGCTCAGCAGGCGGATGTTGCCAAAGTCCGCACTGTCTATGCGCATGGCCTGTTCGAGAAAATATTCCAGCACTTCGCGGCTGGTCTGTTCCACTTCGTCTATGGCATTGCCGGCATGTTCGCTGAGGAATGTGGGCGTTTCACTGTCCGCATGCACCCAGCGGCCCTGCAGTTTTTTGATCTCAATGGGCGGCAACTTCAGGTTAAGCTCCCCGCGCTGCGAACGGAAATTCCCGACGACGAAAACATCGTTCGCCGCGTTGTACATTGCTTCAGCCTTTACAAAAATGAATGTGTCTTCTGCCAGCGGATAGTTGAAAGAAATCAGGAAATGATCATTGATCATAGAAGAGGGTTCGGGTTTTGTGCTAAGATATATAATTCCGCGATTGCCGGTATATGGCGTCCGCCATGGCCGTGTAATTTTCCTACACGTAAAGCGGCGCTATACATTTTCCGCATTATTTTCTATATTAGTTATGCAATCCTCCCCCTTTTATTTATTACATAGGTACGTGCGGACACTGTAACAGGAATGCCACTGCTCAATCGATATTGCATAGTCGTCACCAATTAACCAACGATAGAACCCGTATGAAAAAACTATTCCTGATCTTGCTGATATGCGCCGGCCCAACCGCCTTTGCGCAGCAACAACCGTTTAACGGACTGCACATGAACCTGGGCAACCTCTCCCGGCTGTCCGATGCCAAAACCCGCTCCATCAGTCCTGAAAACCCCACGGGCGAACCGGGCAAAGGCGGCATGGCCACGCTCGAGCAGGGTAACGCCCGCAATGCCGCGCGCGAGCTCGGGCAGGGCTGGAAGGTGAACCCTTACATCCATATAGAACCGGGACAAACGTACACCCTCGCGGAGATCACCGGCCCCGGCGCCATCCAGCACATCTGGATGACGCCCACCGGCAACTGGCGTTATTCCATCCTCCGCTTTTACTGGGACGATGAAACCACTCCTTCCGTGGAAGTGCCCGTCGGCGACTTCTTCGGTATGGGCTGGGGACAATACGCGCAGATGAACTCCCTTGCCGTGACCGTCAATCCCGGCAGCGCGTTCAACTGCTACTGGTCCATGCCCTTCCGCAAAAAATGCAGGATCACCATGGAAAATATCAATACCGAAAGAATGACCCTGTACTACCAGGTAGATTACACGCTCACTACCGTGCCGGAAGATGCGGGGTATTTCCACGCGCAGTTCCGCCGCAACAATCCGGTGAAAGGTTCCGAATTTACGATGATAGACGGCGTGAAAGGAAAAGGGCAGTACGTGGGCACTTACATGGCCTGGGGCGTGAACAACAACGGCTGGTGGGGCGAAGGCGAGATCAAGTTCTTTATGGACGGCGACGGCAAATTCCCCACCATCTGCGGCACCGGAACGGAAGATTATTTCTGCGGCAGCTACAATTTTGACAACAAAGGAAAGTACCAGGAATTTTCAACGCCTTACACCGGGCTGCACCAGGTGATACTGCCGGACGGGCTGTACAAGTCGCAGCAGCGTTTCGGGCTGTACCGCTGGCATATCATGGACCCGGTGCGGTTTGAAAAAGAATTGAAGATCACGATACAGGACCTGGGCTGGAGAAGCGGCGGGCGTTATCTCCCGCAGCAGTCGGATATCAGCAGCGTCGTGTTCTGGTACCAGCGCGAGCCGCATGCGCCTTTCCCCAAGCTGCAGCCGAAGGACGAGCTGGAGGTGAACTGATTTGCCGTGACGTTGCCGGTAAAACAGCGCGATCCCGTTCCGCTGTCTGCGTAACAATGCTGTATGAAAAAGGAAAAGTGCGACACATCCTGTAATAACAACGCCGTCCGGGAGATTTCCCGGACGGCGTTGTTATTTAAATTTAAATTGCTATGTCCCCAACCACTTCCTGCTGCTAACGATCAGCTTGTTGCGGCGGCGTTTTACGGAGATGGCCTGTTGGTGCCGTTCCGCGGCGCTGCGGCGTTTGCGGTAAGCGGCAAACACCTGCGAAGCGGTGAGCAGGCCCACGATCCTCGAACGGTTGTCTTTCCGCAGCACCGGCAGGTATTCCAGCCCGTGGCGGTCCATCAGCTGTAACGCAAGGTCGAGGCTGCTTTCGGGATATACCCAGATGTTGTTCGGCGTTATCAGCGACTGTATCTTTTCATCGTCATGCGCCTGGTAAAGCTGGTGCACGTTCACGATGCCTGTAAAGCGGCGTTCCGCGTCTTCGGCCACCAGCGGCTGTTGCGGGTTGCCTGCGGCGCGAAGCCTCGTTTTCACTTCCCCGATGTTGTCTTCCGGTTTTACGGTCATGAAGTTAAAAAGCATGCCGTCCGCAACGCGCAGCGTCTGCAGGATGTCAGGCTCGTACGCCTCGGGCGTGGGGATGCCGCGGCGGCGGATCTTCTCCGTCATGATCGAGCCTTTCATCATAAAGAACGAAACAAAATAGGAGGCCGTGCAGGCGCCAAGTAAAGGCAGCAGACCATGCGCCTGCATAGTAGTTTCCAGCGCGAACACAATGGAAGTGAGCAATGCGCGGGCCGCCCCGGCAAACATGGCGGCCATGCCGATCAGCGCGCAGGTAGGCAGGTTGATGCCGCTCTGCGGGAAAAAATGCAGCACGATCATGCCCAAACCCAGGCCGGTAGCGCCACCGATGGTGAGCAAAGGCGCCAGCGTACCGCCGGAGGTGCCGCTGCCCAATGAGACAGCCCAGGAGATAAATTTCATGAAACACAAGCCCAGCACCATTTGCAAAGGCAGGGAGCCGGTGAGCAGATCGGAAATATTATTGTACCCCACACCCAGCGTATACGGCGCGAAATAACCCACCACGCCGATCGCTACGGCACCGATGGCGGGCCACCACATCCAGTGTACGGGCAGGTGCTCGAACGCGTCTTCGATGAGGTAAATGCTTTTGGAGATCAGTGCGGAGATCACGCCGATAACGGCGCCCAGCCCGGTGTACCAGATCAGCGCGCCGTAGGTGGGCGCAAGGATGTCCGGCATGCCGAACACGGGCTCTGTACCAAACAGCAGCAGGTGCATGGCCGCGCCGGTGGCGCATGCCAGGGCTACCGGTATAATGGAGCGGGGCGAAAATTCAAATAACAGCAGTTCGATGGCGAGCAATACCGCCGCTACGGGCGTGCCGAAAATAGCGGCCATACCGGCCGTGGCGCCCGCGGTGAGCATCACTTTCCTTTCATTCGGCGAAATGCGCATGATCTGCCCCGCGAAGGAACCGAAAGCGCCGCCGGTGGAAATGATCGGTCCTTCCGCACCGAACGGTCCGCCCGTACCAATGGAAATAGCGGCGGACAAAGGTTTTAATAAGGTAATGATCGGTTTGATGCGGCTTTCGTTCGTCAGCACCTGTTCCATCGCTTCGGGAATACCATGCCCGCGGATGGCCGGGGAGCCCAGTTTCGCCATTACCCCTACGATCAGGCCGCCGATGATGGGCACTGCCACTACCCAAAAGCCAAGCTGGTTGTGCGCGGGGCTTGCTTCATGGAACGAAAATTCCCCGAAAAACGACAGGTTGGTAATAAGGCTGATCAGCGCCACCAGCAGCTTCGCGATAAACCCGATCACAACGGCGTTGAGAACAGCCTGGATACTTAAAAACAATACTCTACGGGAAACAGGCCTCTCCTGCCCGTGTTGCTCCCCTTCATCCAACAGTGCGTCCAGCGACGGGGCAACAGGAATTTTACTCATATAAGATCTCAAT
>JBQCFV010000170.1:0-7966 GCA_051958695.1 Chitinophaga sp.
GAGCGCCCCTATCAGCATGATGAGGAACTGCATGGGCACTTTCACCAGGCCGTTCATCAGCAGCCCCATACGGCTTTCCGTGAGCGTTTTGGCAGTGAGGTAACGGCCCACCTGGCTCTGATCGGTACCGAAATACGACAATGCGAGGAAAAAACCGCCGATCACGCCGCTCCATATGTTGTACCGGTCTTTGATGTCAAAGTCCGTGACGATCACGTTCAGCTTGCCCATTTTGCCGGACACGTGCAGCGCGTCGGAAAAGCTGATGTCGTCCGGCAGCAGGTGCATCACCATCCAGCCCGCCAGGAACATCCCCGAAAAGATGATCGCCAGCTGCAGGCTTTGCGTGTACGATACGGCCTTGGTGCCGCCGTACATCGTGTAAATGATGAGCAGGCCGCCCATAAAAAGGTTCGTGTAATAAATGTTCCAGCCCAGCAGCGACGACAGGATGATGCTTGGCGCATAAATGCTGATGCCCGTGCTGAGCGCGCGCTGCAGGAGGAAAAGAAAACTGGTGAGCGTTCTTGTTTTCAGGTCAAACCGCTGCTCGAGGTACTCGTACGCGGTGATCACTTTGAGGCGGTGAAAGATAGGCACAAAAAATATGCAGATCACGATCATCGCCAGCGGCAGGCCGAAATAATACTGCACGAAACGCATGCCGTCCGTATACGCCTGGCCCGGCGCGCTCAAAAACGTGATGGCGCTGGCCTGCGTGCCGATGATGGACAGCAGGATGATATACCACGGCATGGAGCGGTTGCCCAGGAAGTAGCTGTCGAGGTCTTTCTGCCCGCGGCTCTTCCACACGCCATAGAGAATGATAAAGATCAGGGTGAAGGATAGAACGATCCAGTCTAAAAAACTCATGAATAGTTTTTAGTGAACAAATAGAAAAAAACGATCAAAGCGGCCAGCACGCCCGCCACCAGCCAGTACCAGGCGGACCAGCGGGAAAATACCGGCGGCTTTTCTTCAGGTGTTTCCTGCATTATTGTATTCGTTTTATTTTCCTCGTTTTGATAACAGGCCACCGCCCAGCAAACCCAGGCCCAAACCAATCAGCAGACCGATGTGCACTTTCTTGATCATAAACCCGATCACCAGCCCGATAATGATGCACATCGCCGCGGATATCGTCGTTCTTTCTTTTCTCATTCTTCTTTATTTGGAAAGCATGTTTACAAACAGCCGGTAAGCGCCGGGAACACCCGCGGGCAATTGCCGGAAAAAGCTCAGTCCCGTATAGATGTAACGGCCCTGGCCGTACGCGGCCACGATGGTGGAGCCGTCCATCGGTCTTTCACCGGGATCGTTCATCTCGAAAGGCTGCCGGTATTCCTTGCTCAGGCCGGAAGGGAAATACAGGCCACGCTCCTGCACCCATCCTTCAAAATCCTTGTCGGTGATGGCGTTCGGATAGGTGAACAGCTTGTCTTCGGGCCGCAGGAATTTTACGGGCGCATGCTCGTTGGTAACGCGGTCGCGGGAAAGCCGGAAGGGATACGGCCCGAGCTGATCGGTCACCAGCCGGCTGTTGGTATTGTACTGCACGACCAGCGTGCCGCCGTTCTTCACGTAGTCCATCAGCCGCGGTTGCCAATACCGCAGCCTGTCCTGCGTATTGTAAGCGCGCACGCCGGTAATGATGGCGTCGTAATCTTTGAGATTACCGCCCATGATCTCTTTTTCGCCGAGCACGGTAACGCTGTAGCCCACCTGCCGCAATGCCTCGGCCACCTTGTCGCCCGCGCCGGGAATGTACCCAAGCCTGCGGCCGTTGTATTTGAGGTTCACCGTTACCAGTCTTGCGCTGGCGGGCGGGAAAATATTGATCGCCGGAATGTGGTCGTATTCGATGGTGGTCATGCTTTTCGTGTATACGTTCCCGTTCATTTCCAGCGCAACGGTCATGGTGTCGGTGATATTCTGCCCGTTCACCTTCAGCGGCGTTACTTCGAAGCTCACTTCGGTTTCGTCGCCTTTGTGGCTGAGATTGAAGGGAATACCGGCCTTATCTGTTTTGAAACCCGCGGGCAGCAAGAGCTTCACGGTGCCGCTTACGTTTTCTTTCATCGCCCTGATCTTTACCGGTATAGTTTGCGCGGCGGCCTGGGTGTAGATATATACCTGGTTGCCCAATCCTGCCACCACCGGCGGCGCGATCACGAGCGGGCGGTATACCTCGCCTTTTACGGGATCGGTGAATTTGTAGATAAAAGGGCGTGTTACTTCGATCGTCTGCATGCCTTTGTCCGTTTCAAAACCGAGGTGGAATACGGCGGTGAGCGAAGGAATATTTTCCGGGTTGCCAACCGGCGCGCCGTCGGGAATGGTGTAAACACCCAGCGCGTGCGGCTGGCGCAGCCAATAGGGTTGCGAGATGGGCGTTTGCGCGGGTATGGCGAGCTGTTTTTGGAGAGACACGAATTTGTTGAACGCCAGCTCCTGCGACACGGTGGCGTCGTCCGCGCCGTTGAGCGTTACTTTCTGCAATTTCACCGGCGTACGGCTGCGGTTGATCAGCTGGAGGTTGCAGCCCATGGGGCCGCCGGGCACCACTTCCGCCGTGGTGGAGAATGCTTCCGCCCAAATGCCGGCGCAGGCGAGAACGAGCTGATCCGTTTCTTTGAGCTTTTGCGTTTTCCAGTAACCGTCCGGCAACGCAAGAATGGAATTTCGTATAGCCAGCAGCGTTGGTACGCTTGCCGCCGGATCGTTGGGCGCATAGTTTTTGATGGCCGCGGCAATCTGTTCGCCGATAGCTTTTCCGCCTTCCACGCGCGCCCAGCCGGTATTTACGCCGTCCATCAGGTCGTTTTTCGGTTCGGGGCCTTTGATGGTGCTGAAGTATTCGATGGCAGCGCCGCGGGAAGCGCCAACGCCAAAGCCCTGGCTCTTGTGCTGGGAACGGCTTTCGGCGGCTATTTCACCATACCCCCTGCCCAGCAGCGGGTTGTACGCGCCCGCGTCTATTTTGAACTGGTCTTCGGAAGTATTATTGTTCCCGCCGAAATTATAATTGTTCCATAACAGTCTTTTGGCCTGCCAGGGTTGCACGGTTTTGAGCTGTTCGGGATATTGCGCCGGATCGGCCGCCGCATTGAAAGCTTCGGCCGCGAGAATGGCGGAGGCCGTGTGATGCCCGTGCCCCGCCCGGCTGTCCGCCGGGAACCGGCAAATGATCACATCGGGCCGGAATTTGCGGATCACCCACACCACGTCGCCGAGGATCTTTTTACGGTCCCAGATGGTGAAGGTTTCCTCCGGATTTTTAGAGAAACCAAAATCGTTGGCGCGGGTGAAGAATTGTTCGGCGCCGTCTATCCTGCGGGCGGCCAGCAGCTCCTGCGTGCGGATCAGGCCGAGCTGCTCCGCCTGTTCGTTGCCGATCAGGTTCTGCCCACCGTCTCCGCGCGTGAGCGAAAGATAACCGGTGCGGTAGCAGCTTTCGCGTGCGAGGTATGCGAGCAAACGGGTGTTTTCATCGTCAGGATGCGCGGCAAGGTAGAGCACGCTGCCGAGGGTATTGAGTTTTTTAAGCTGTACTTGTATGTCTGCGGCGTTCATGACCGGCGCGGTTTGCGCACGGAGGCCTGAAAGGCCCGTCAATACGGCTGCAGCCAGGGCTATCGCGGATCGTATCTTTAACATGGGAATAGTTACCAGTTTTGTCAAGTTGTCAAAAATAGTGATTTATCACGGCAAGTATTTACCGCTGGTGGATTTGCGGGCGATTTACGTGTTATCATTTTTTGAACATAAAATATACCGCCGCCAGCAAAAGCGAGAAGGAAACCAGGTAATTCCAGCGCAGCGGCTCTTTGAGGAACAGCACGGCAAACACGCAGAACACGGTGAGGGTCACCACTTCCTGTATCATCTTCAACTGAAAACCGTTAAAGCCCTCGATATAACCGAAACGGTTCGCGGGTACCATAAAACAGTATTCGAAAAACGCGATGCCCCAGCTCAGCAGCACCACTTTCCAAAGCGGCACATTCGTATTTCTCAGATGCCCGTACCAGGCGAAAGTCATGAATATATTGGAGACCAAAAGCAAAATGATCGTACGCATACACTAAACTAATATTTTTTCATCCTATGTTCCTCACCGGACAACAAATGTACATTATCGAACATACATAAATATTTCAACATATGTAATTGTCTCGTTTTAATCAGCCGCCAGTCATGGCATCGCCTTTGGGAAGGGAAATGCATTAATTTAACCGCATGATCCGCAATTACCTGTTGCTTGCTTACCGGAATATCGTCAAACACAAGCTGTTTACCGCCATCAACCTCATCGGCCTGGCCATGAGCATGAGCTTATGCATGATGGTGATACTGCATGTCGCCGATTATCTTTCGTATGACCGTTTTCATCCGCACCGCGAACGCACTTACCGCCTGCTGACCGAATTGCGGAGCGCCGAAGGACAAAGGTTCCTGCTGGCCAGCTCTCCTTTACCGCTGAAAGACGCCGTGCTGGCAGACAGCACGCTGGTAGCGGACGTAGTACGCCTCTACCCCGCCCTTCGCGGGAACGTCCGTTCCGGCGACCGCACGCTGCCGCTCTACGGCGCGTTCACTTCGCCTTCGTTCTTCAAAATATTCGGTTTCAGACTGGCCAAAGGCAACGAAAGCACCGCGCTGTCGCAGCCGAACGGCATTGTGCTTTCCCATAACGCCGCGCTGCGGTATTTCGGGAATGCGGACCCATTGGGCAAAACGCTGGAAACAGACCCCCTCGGCACGTTTCTCGTAACCGGCGTGCTGGCGCCGCAAACATCCAAATCGCATATCGATTTTGAAGCGTACGCATCGGCCGCCGCCATTCCCCGGCTGGAGAAAAACAAACAGCTCGCAGAAAAATCGCAGGTCTGGAACAGCTGGATGGACGCGTACACGTACGTCCAGCTTCGCGCCGGCGTGGACAGGGAGCAAATGCAGGCTTCGCTGGACCGGTTCGCGCGCACGCTTTTCGACGATCCGAACCAGGGTTCCATCCGATTCCCGATGCAGCCGTTCAGCCACATCACGCCCAGCTGGGAAGAAACGTACAACAACCTGGGCGGCGGCCAGAGCTGGGGCAAAGTGCTGGCAGAGATCGGCGTGGGACTGATCATTCTTATTTCCGCCTGTTTTAATTATACGAACCTGTCCATCGCGCGTTCGCTCTCGCGCGCCAAAGAGGTAGGCATCCGCAAGGTGGCCGGGGCATCTCGGCTGCAGGTGTTCGGGCAATATATCTTTGAAGCGGTCATTACCACATTCCTCGCGCTGGGCCTGGGCTACATCATGCTCACGGCGGGGCGGAACTACAATCTTTTTAATGCCAATACCGGCGTGGTGAACGAGCTGCTGCAATGGAAAATACTGTTATCGTTCGTGATCTTCAGCATCTTCACCGGTTTTATCGCCGGTACTTTGCCCGCATGGATACTTTCGGCGTTCAATCCCGCCGAAGTACTGAAGCGGCTGCCCTCCCACCGTGTGTTCGGCAAAATGGGGCTGCGCAAAAGCCTGCTCGTGTTCCAGCTGTCGCTGTCGCTTATCATCACCGTGTTCCTCTTTGCGTTTTACCGGCAGTTTTCATACATGGCGGACGCCAACAGGGGTTACCGGCCGGAAGGCGTGTACTCGCTGGATCTGCAGGGGCATAAGCCGGATCTGCTGCGCCAGGAGCTGGCTTCGCTGAGCGGTGTGGAAGACGTCGCGGCCAGCTCCTACAACTTCAAAAAATATCTCGGCGGCCGCATGTCCGTCAAAAGCAGTCTTTCAAAAGAAGCGGCCTCGCTGGAATATTTTTCAGGCGACGAATCGCTTGCAAACGTAATGGGACTGCGGTTCGCGGCCGGCCGCAATTTTCAGGCGGGGCAAACCGGCCAGCTGCTCATCAACGAAAAGGCAGCCGTCAGTCTTGGTTTTGCAAATGCAGCCGATGCCGCGGGCCAACTGGTACGCATAAACGATACGGCTACCGCTGCTATATCAGGCGTGCTGAAAGACTTCAATTACCAGCATCTCGGCCAGCCCATCCGCCCTATGGCCATCGTGGCGAACGGCGGGGATTACAGCCTGTTGCAGGTAAAGGCGGACGTGCCCGATCCTTCGCAGTTTGAAAAACGCGTAAAGGCGGTATGGGAAAAACTGTATCCCGGCGAGCCTTTCCGGGCAGAATGGCTGGCGGAAGAACTGTACCGCGGTCAGAAACAGTCGGACAGCGTTTCCTTCCTCGGTTACATTTCCATCATGACGGTACTGATCGCCGTGATGGGCCTGCTGGCGATGGTGATCTATTCCACCTCGCTGCGGAAAAAGGAGATCGGCGTGCGGAAAGTGATGGGCGCCGACGTAAAAAGCCTGGTGCTGCTGCTTTCCAAAGGTTTCTTGCAGATCATCGGTATTGCGGGTTGTATCGCGTTACCGCTGGGATGGCTGGCCAGCACATTTTTCCTGAACAATTTTCCTTACCGCATTCATTTTGGTTTTGGCAGTGTGATGGTATGTTTTGTTGCGGTGCTGGCGGTATGCCTGGCCGCGATCGTGTCGCAGACCTGGAACGCAGCGCAGGCCGATCCCGCGGAGAGTTTGCGGAATGATTGATATTTCCTTTCACTACACCGGAACGCAGCGCAGGCCCCTTCTGCGGAGAACTTGCGGAATAGTTGGTGATTGACATTTTCTTCCACGACACCGAAACGCAGCGCAGACCCGATCCTTTGGAGAGCTTGCGATTTTCCTTTCAACCCTGCATAAAAACAAAACTCCCGGCCAACGGCACGGGAGTTTCTTCATTTATCCGAAATGCGATAATTACGATTCGTTCCTTCCCAGCAGGTACAGCACCGCCATGCGCGTGGCCACGCCGTTCTCCACCTGGTCGAGGATGATGCTCTGGCCGGAGTCCGCCACATCGGAGCTTAGCTCCACGCCGCGGTTGATCGGGCCGGGGTGCATGATCACGATGTCTTTTTTCAGGCTGTCCAGCAATTTGCGGTTTACGCCGTAAGCGAGGGAATATTCGCGGAGCGATGAGAACAGCGGCATGTTCTGCCGTTCAAGCTGTATGCGCAATACGTTGGCAACGTCCGCCCATTCGAGGGCTTCACGGATGTTGTAGCTCACGTTCACGCCCAGCGCCTCGCCGATATGTTTGGGGATCAGCGTCGGCGGGCCGACCACGGTCACTTCTGCGCCCAGCTTTTTCAGGCAGTAGATGTTGGAAAGCGCCACGCGGGAATGCATGATGTCCCCGCAGATCGCGATCTTTTTACCTTCCACGCCTCCCAGCTTCTCGCGGATGGAAAACGCGTCCAGCAGGGCCTGGGTGGGGTGTTCGTTAATGCCATCCCCCGCGTTCACGATAGGCACGTTGATGTGCTTGCTGAGGAAGTGCGGGGCGCCGGTGGCGGAATGGCGCATCACCACCATGTCCACTTTCATGGACAGGATGTTGTTCACCGTGTCGATCAGCGTTTCGCCCTTGGATACGGAACTGCCCGACGCGGAAAAGTTCACTACATCCGCTCCCAGCCGCTTCTCAGCCAGCTCGAAGGAAATGCGCGTGCGCGTGGAGTTCTCGAAAAATACGTTAACGATGGTCGTATCCCGGAGGGTGGGAACTTTCTTGATAGGACGTTGTAAAACTTCCTTGAATTGATCGGCGGTTTGAAAGATGAGCTCTATATCCTGACGCGTCAGATCGCGTATACCCAGCAGATGTTTAACAGACAGTGACATTCTAAGGTGCAAATATAAGAGGTTTAGGCAATCAACACAACTTCATCTTTACCATCGCGTTCTTTCCAGAGCACTTTTACGCGTTCCGTAATGATAGCATCTATCGTGCGGCCGGTATAATCGGGCTGTATGGGCAGCTCGCGGCTGAAACGGCGGTCTATCAGCACCAGCAGCTCCACCTTGGCGGGCCGGCCAAAGTCCAGCAGCGCGTCCA
>JBQCFV010000171.1:0-8359 GCA_051958695.1 Chitinophaga sp.
ATCCTGAATTTCCTTACAAATTCGCCATACCAAGCATACGGGCTCACATTCGTAAACACGAGCATGATCAGCCCTTCTTTTTTATCGATCGTATGTTCGGAGCAATACGCCCCGCCCCAGGTAAGCGATCCCGGCGTGGCCTGGTCGCCGTACCGCGTGTCTTCCGTGATGATCTGAAAACCCAGGCCGAACTTGTCGTTGCGGTCCCACACGAAACTATCGCCGATCTGGTTGCGGCCCATCAGGTCCACCGTTTTCCGCGAAAGCAGGCGCACGTTGTTGTAACTGCCGCCGTTGAGGATCAGCTGGCATATTTTCGCATAATCCGCCGCGGTGCATACCAGCCCCGCGCCGCCGAGATACAGCGTTTGTTTGCCCGCGATGGGAAAGGTGCGGTTGCCGATGCTCGTGCTGAGCGTGATCGGGTCGTTCATCGTGCGTTTGGAATATAGCTCCACGAGGCGGCCGGCTTTGGAAGGCGGCAGATAGAAATAACAATCGTTCATGCCGAGCGGCTTAAAAATGCGTTCGGTGAAAAACTCGCTGAGGTTCATGCCGGAGATCACCTCCACTACCCTGCCTAAAATGTCCGTATTATAACCGTAGGTGAATTGTTCGCCGGGCTCATGCACCAAAGGGCGCCGCGCCACCTGCCGGATGAGCGTGTCCAGCGTGAGCCCGTCCAGGTCGCTGAGCGCGCCGGATGGCACTTTGTGCGTGGGGTGCTGGTAGGGAATGCCCGCGGTATGCGAAAGCAGGTGCCGGATGGTGACGGCCTTTTTCGCTTTATGCGTGACGATCTTGCCGGTGGCCTTGTCCACGCTGTCCAGCACCTGCATGTCGCTGAACTCGGGCAGGAATCTGGAAACGGGATCGTCGAGGAACAGCTTTCCTTGCTCATACAACATCAGCACGGCGATAGTGGTCACCAGCTTGGTCTGCGACGCGATACGGAAAAAATTGTCCGTGCGCGCGGGTATCTTCTTTTCGATGTTGGCGTAGCCATAGGCTTTGTTATGCACGATCTTCCCGTTATGCGCGATGAACGTCACGGCGTTGGGCGCGTACCCTTTGGCGATGGCGTCGTTAAAAAAACTGTCTATCCGTGCGAGCCTGGCCGCTGAAAAACCCGCCTCCGCGGCGTTTGCTGCCGGCATAAGCTGCTGCTGCGCCATACAGGGCAGAGCAAACAGGATGGCAAAAAATAGGAATGCTGTTTTCATAAACGTGTTTGTTACCGAAATATAAAAAGTTATTGCGCATAAAAAAAGGACAGCCTGCCGCCAGACCGTCCTTCTCTTGCTGAAATATCGTATATGCGTTATTGTAAAAGCCCGTCCATCAGCTGGTTGAACTCTTTTTTGAACGTTTCGTAATGCTCGCCCGTACCCGGACCGTTAAACCCGGTATGCACCTTTTTCACTTTGCCTGATTTATCAAGGAAAATGGTGGTGGGGAAACCTTTGAGCGCGGTGAGCTGCGGCAGCGTTTTTTCCGCCTTTTTTGGGTCGGACGGCGTTACGCCGGTGATCAGCACGGGATAGGTGACGTTGAACCGTTTGATAAAGCTCTGCACGGCTTTTTTCGACTTCTCAAAATCGGGCGTGCGCTCGTAACAAAGCATGATGATCTCCGCGCCGCGGTCTTTATTCTGCCGGTACCATTCGCTGAGATAAGCGGTTTCGTCCATGCAGTTGGGGCACCAGGAGCCGGAGATCTGCACGATCACGGCTTTGTTTTTAAAACGTTCGTCTTTGATGGATACCTGCTGACCGTTCACGTCGGGGAAGGTAAAATCCAGCGTGGCGCCGTCTTCTTTGACCGTGGCGATGGTGGAGGCGTCCTGCAGCTTTGCGCTGCTGTCTTTTTTCGCAGAGAACTTTTCCCTGCCGGTGAGGCCCGCAAAAAAATCGCCGTTGCTGATGGTGGAATCGTTTTCCACTTTCGCGGTGAACAGGTATGCGTGCGAGCCGTCGAAGGTGGAAAGTTTCAGCGTATCGCCGTCCATCACGCCCTGCAGAAAACGGTAATCGCCGGTGGTGGTGAGGAAAGTACCGGTAACGGCGCTGCCGCTCTGTTTGAACTCGCCGATGGCAAAGCTGCTGTCCGTACCATCGGGCGCGGTAAAATACGTAGGCCAGCGGCCGGACACGTTATGTTTGGCGGCGGTGGCAACGGCAAACCGTTCGGCTACGCCGGGTTGCGCTCTGAAAGCGATGCTCGCGTCCCTGTCGGCCAGGTGGCGCACCCACAAGCCCTGCAGGCTGCCGTCCGGCTGCAGCGCGGTTTTAAATTCCGAATCGAAAAAGGGCATACGGATGAAAACGGAATCGCCTTCCTGCCGTATATCGTCTACCAGCATGCGTTCCCCGGCGTTGATGATATGCAGCGACTTTTTACCGGCGCTGTCGTTCAGCTCGAAATTGAATACGATATCCCCGCCATCTTCCCGCAGCAGGTGCGCCTGCCAGGGGCCGGTGGCCAGCGTGCTCTTTTTGTTGGCGCCGCATGCGGACAGGCCGATCATGGCGACGATCAGTAATTTTTTCATAAGGACCTTTTATGCATAATTCCTTGCGCCGAAAAGCAGGCTGCCGATACGCACGAGCGTGCTGCCTTCTTCGAGCGCGATAAGATAATCACCGCTCATGCCGGTGGATAATTCTTTGAAATGATCTTTCCCCGCAAAATATTTTTCACGAACGGCGCCATGCAAGGTTTTAAGCCCCGCAAACTCGCGGCGTACCTGCGTTTGATCGTCCGTATTGCTGGCCATGCCCATCAGTCCGCAGATGCGTACACCGGTAAGTTTGTCCGCTTCATCGAGCAGCTGGAACAATTCGTTTTCATCAAGGCCAAACTTGGTTTCTTCCGCCGCAATATGCACCTGCAGCAGGCAATCGATCACGCGGTCATGTTTGAGCGCCTGTTTGCTGATCTCGGCGAGCAGCTTCAGGCTGTCCACCCCGTGTATCATGCTTACGAACGGCGCGATGTATTTTACCTTGTTGGATTGCAGGTGGCCGATGAAATGCCATTGTACGTCCTCCGGAAGCTGGCCGGCCTTTTCCGTCAGCTCCTGCACGTAATTTTCCCCGAATATACGCTGGCCTTCGTTGTAAAGGTCCCGGATATCCGCTGCGGGCTTCATTTTTGAAACGGCTACCAGCCTGGCGTTAAAGGGCTGCAGCTGCTGCAGCACCTGGCGGTAGTTCTGAAAATTCACTGCCATATTCCTGCAAAAATAGCGGACTTATATCATTTAAAACGCGGCGAAAAATGGAAAAGCCCCATAAATCCCCCCGGATTGCTGCAAAATATTCAACAATCCCGGGCAAATGCTTGTTACCGTTAAATTCTGCGGGGCGTATTTTTTTACATCCTCATTTTAAAATAGGTTTGTACACACCAAACGATCTTATCAAAAACAAATTTTACATGGAATTTCAGTTAACGGAAGAACACCTGATGATACAAAAAGCGGCAAGGGACTTCGCCGTGAACGAATTATTACCGGGCGTAATTGAAAGGGACGAACACCAGCGATTTCCTGCGGAACAGATCAAAAAGCTGGGCGAACTGGGCTTTCTCGGTATGATGACCGATCCTCAATATGGCGGCTCGGGGATGGACACCGTATCGTATGTGCTGGCCATGGAGGAGATATCCAAGATAGACGCATCCGCTTCCGTAGTGATGAGCGTGAACAACTCGCTGGTTTGCTGGGGGCTTGAAACCTTCGGCACCGAAGCGCAAAAACAGCAATACCTCGTGCCCCTGGCCAAAGGCGAAGTGATCGGCGCCTTCCTCCTCAGCGAGCCGGAAGCCGGCTCGGACGCTACTTCGCAGCACACCCTCGGGGAAGACAAAGGCGATCATTACCTCGTGAACGGCACCAAGAACTGGATCACCAACGGCAACTCCGCCGGCATATATATCGTGATGGTGCAAACGCACGCCGAAAAAGGCAGCAAAGGCATCAACGCGCTGATCGTTGAAAAAGACACGCCTGGCATCACTATCGGCGCCAAGGAAAACAAGCTCGGCATCCGCGGCAGCGATACGCATAGCGTAATGTTCCAGGACGTGAAGGTGCCAAAGGAAAACCGCATCGGCGAAGACGGCTTCGGGTTTAAATTCGCCATGAAAACGCTCGGCGGCGGCCGCATCGGCATCGCATCGCAGGCATTGGGCATTGCCAGCGGCGCATACGAGCTGGCGCTGAAATATTCGAAAACGAGAAAAGCGTTCGGTAAAGAGATCGCGCAGCATCAGGCCATCCAGTTCAAGCTGGCGGACATGGCCACCCGCATCGAAGCGGCCCGGCTGCTTTGCCTGCGCGCGGCATGGGAAAAAGACAACCATCTGGATTACACGCTCAGCAGTTCCATGGCGAAAGTGTTCGCTTCCGAAACCGCCATGTGGGTGACCACTGAGGCCGTGCAGATCCACGGCGGGTACGGTTATGTACAAGAATACCACGTGGAGCGCCTCATGCGCGACGCGAAGATCACTCAGATATACGAAGGCACGTCCGAAGTACAGCGGATCGTGATCAGCCGCAGCATACTGGGATAATACGATTACCTTTGCTATTGCGGTCACACACCAAAACAACGTATGAAAAACATCAAGATCATCGAGGTCAAATCCGAGATCGGCGCAGGCACACGCGGCGCCAGCCTGGGAGTGGACGCCATCAGGATCGCGGCGCTCGATTTTATGAGCAACTTCTTCGTGCACTTCCCCACTGAAGAGATCGAAACAGAGAACAAGCTCCTTTTTGAACCGATAGAATCGCCGTACGCCAAACGCATCAAAGGCACGCTGGCGCTGTACGAGCGCATCAGCAAAAGCGTTTGCGACACGATCAAACAGAACTGGTTCCCTGTTGTGCTGTCCGGCGATCATAGCACCGCGGGCGCCACTATCGCGGGCCTGAAGATGGCCCGGCCCAAAGCCAAGCTGGGCGTGATATGGATAGACGCGCATTCCGATCTTCATACCCCCTTCACTACCCCGTCGGGCAATATGCACGGCATGCCGCTGGCCATTTCCATCGCGGAAGACAATGAGGACAATAAAGTGCACGAGCTGGACGAGAACACGCTGCGCATGTGGAACGAGCTAAAAAACCTGGGGAAGATATCGCCGAAGGTATTGCCGGAAGACATCGTGTTCATTTCCCTGCGGGATTATGAGAAGGAAGAAGACCACCTGATCAAAAAATACGGCATGAAGGTGTTCACCACTAACGAAGTGCGCCGCAAAGGGCCCGAAGCCATCGCGCGTTCGGTGTTCCGTTATCTCAGCGATTGCGAGTACATCTATGTGTCGTTCGACGTGGACAGCCTTGACGCTTCCATCTCGCGCGGCACGGGCACGCCCGTGAGCAACGGTTTGCGGGAACGGGAAGCGGAAGACCTGATCTCCAAGTTCATGCAGCACCGGAAGATCTGCTGCTTTGAGATCACGGAGGTGAACCCCACGCTCGACCGGGAGAATTTAATGGCGGAGATCGCTTTTAATATTTTGCAAAGGAGCGTGAATGTGCTGATGATGAACTAGATCTTATAATAATCCATCAACCACCCGATCACTTCACTATAACTGCGTATCCCGTGCTTCTGCCGGTTGGCCTTGAGATACTGGTCGTACAGCACGGCGGAATAATCGTCTATCGGCCCTTCGTACCGCTCATAAAAACGGATCATCGAGCGTACGTCCTCCCGCACGCCGGGCGATGTTTTTTCCCACATCAGCCTCGCCAGGTAATGGTTCCGGCGGCCCAGCCTGCGGATGCTGTACAGCAGCATTTCAAAATTAGCGGCATACCGGAAACGGGCGTCCTTCATCCTGCTGGCCGTCAGATAGCCTACGAAATTCGCGTCTTCCTCCGGCGCAAAGCCAAGCTGGTGAGCTATTTCATGACAGGTCACAAAAGGCAGCTGGAAATGCGGCACCGTCATGTTCACCTGCGCCTCGTTCGTAAAAGGGTTCAGGTAGCCGGTGACGCCGATATAATTCAGGTAATTCCCAAAGAGAGAAGGTTTTACGGAAGTATGCCGGTACACCGGTATGGGTGCGGACCCGGCCAGCTCGTTGAACCCGCGGGCGGCCATGCCGGTCAGCTCGTTACGCGAAAGCGGCTGCGCGTCCATCGCGGCGCGGTCGCGGTTAGCGAGCTTTACAAGCGTGTCGGTAAGCAGGTAAAGATCAGCGGTCGTATATTCCTTCGGTTCAAAACCCAGCTCTGCCACCATGGTCGTGCGGCGGTAATGCCCGCCCCAGAGCAGCAGGAAAAGAAAGTACAGCCAGAGCAGCGACGAAACACCTTTCAGCAGCATGAGCGACAATTCTTTCCACCGGCCGCGCACCAGCACCCACGCAATTCTTAATAAAAAAATTATACCGATTACCAGCCAGACGCTGTATATTACATCGCCGATACTAAAAGGCACCCTACCGAAAAGATTTCTTAACAACGGACTGATAAATTCGTACCACCTATGAAAATAGATTTCCGCCAACCACCCGTCCGCGGCAGTTATCCAGGTCAGCAAAAGAATACCCGCAATGCTGATGGCAATTGAAATAAAATGTTTTACCGGCCGGACCCTTGTTTCCATTTAAGCTGAAGGACTATGATTGATGAAATGACCAAACGGGAACTCAACACGACCCTATCCCGTCAATTATCGGTGAAAATACAGATAAATCACGCAGAGCGGATACATGGAGGGGATATCAACGAAACTTTCCTGCTCGATACGACCGAAGGGCGTTTTTTCCTGAAAATGAACGATGCGCAGAAGTATCCTGACATGTTCGAGAAAGAGCTGGCGGGACTGGAAGAGCTGCGTGCCACGAACGTGATCGCCGTGCCTGCGCCCTTGTGCTACGGCGCCGCGGGCAACCGCGCGTTCCTGCTGCTGGAGTTCGTGGAAAAAGGCACCGCGGCCACCGATTTCTGGGAGAGCTTCGCGGCTTCGGTGGCGCGCATGCACGAACACACCAAACCGTTTTTCGGGCTGAATGCGGCGAACTATATCGGTTCGCTGAAACAATACAATACGCCTTATTCCAGCTGGCCCGTGTTCTACGCGTTCAACCGGCTGATGCCGCTCATCAAGATGGCGTTCGACAATTACCGGATAGACCAGGCGATGATGCAGCAGCTGGAAACCCTTTGCAGGCGGCTTCCGCAACTGTTCCCCGACGAGCCGCCCGCTTTGCTGCACGGGGATCTCTGGAGCGGCAACTTCCTGGTGGGCAGCAACGGCAAAGCCATGATATTCGACCCCGCGGTGTATTACGGGCACCGCGAGATGGACCTTGCGATGACGCGCCTTTTCGGCGGTTTCGACACACGGTTTTATTACACCTACCAGGCCATCCGTCCCCTGGAGTCGGGCTGGCAGCAGCGTTTAGGTCTTTGCCAGCTATACCCCCTGCTGGTGCACCTCAATCTTTTCGGAGGGAATTACTACAATGATGTGAAAGACGTATTGCAGCAATACAATTAGGAATTTTCGTGGTCCTTCACGAACGCGTACATCTTTTGCAATTCTGATTCGATGGTTGGATAAAGGTCGTTCACTTCCGTGGTGATCTCTTCCAGCATGCCGGGTATTACGTCCAGCTCCTCGGCTTTGCGCAGGATGCCTTCGAGGGCTTCCATTTTCCCGGTCACCCAGGTGAGCCCTACCATGGAAAAGTTAGGTTTGATCTTGTGTACCTGGAATTTGAGCTTTTCCCAGTCTTTTTCCTGCGCCACTTTTTCCAGCTTGCCCATTTCCTCCCTGATGGTCATCACGAATATCTCGAACAGGTCGATCGCATACCCGATATTGCTTTCATAGAGGGTGTTGAGGTACCTGACGTCGAGCGCCGGGTGGAATTCGTATCCGCTTATATTTTGCACTTCCATAATGATTTCTGTTTCGTCTTCGTTGAGATATTTGTTCAATACCTGCAGCAGCTGGTCAGGCGTATAGGGCTTGGTAAGGATGTCCGTAATCCCGATGCTGCGCGCCAGCGATACCGTGCTCGGCATGGCGGCGGCCGTGGTGGCTATTACCGGGGTGGCCACATTGGGGCGGCTTTCGTCTTCCCTGATCTTGCGCGCCAGCTCAAAACCGTCCATGCCCGGTATGCGGATGTCCATCAGCACCAGGTCGTATTGCCTGGATTCGAGGAAGTACAACGCATCGGGACCATTGGTGGCCAGCTGGTAGTTGATCCGGTATTTTTCCAGGAGGCTGATGATGTATTTGAGGTTCATCGGGTTGTCCTCTATCACCAGCACTTTCGCCTGCCCGAAATTGATCCTCGAATACTTGTTTTCCATATCATGCCC
>JBQCFV010000172.1:0-11162 GCA_051958695.1 Chitinophaga sp.
TGAACCGGACCACGCCGCGGAAGGAAAGCAGCGCCAGCAGGGCATACATGATCAGCATGGCGAGGCCATAAAAAAAGATCGATGTTTCGTAGAAATTCCTGAACAGTTCCATGCGCTGTTATTATGGTTAAAATGTCCCGGGCGCCTTGGTGGGGGCCGCCTGGAAGCCGCGGCGCTGCATATTGCCCCAGCCCGCTTTTTTACCGGTCAAAAAGAAATAATAGCCGCGGAGCGAGAAAAACACGATCAGCGGATGATAGAGAAAAAACTCAAGGAACGGCGTGAGGCAAAGCAGCGCCACGTCGCGCCAGGAGTTGTAATAACGGAAGGTGATCTGGTCATACAGGATCGCCAGCGTGGTGATCATGATGGAATAGCTGTACACGAACACCAGCAGCACGATGGCCGTGGGCCAGTTGATGAAGCCCATCGCCACCATGGCGATATAATACACGATGCCGGCGAACTCGATGAGCGGCGCCAGCAGCTCGAAGAAAAAGTTGTAGGGGAATACGATCATGCCCATGCGGCCGTATTTCGGTTTGAGGAACATGCTGAAGTGCGCGTGCATCAGCTGCGCGAGCCCTCTTGCCCAGCGCGTGCGCTGCCTGCCGAAAATTTTCACGGTGGAAGGAACTTCCGTCCAGCAGAGGGTTTTGGGGATGTAACGGATGGCGTACGGTATCTTGTTGTCCTGCGCGTAGCGGCACATCCTCGTCATCAGCTCCATGTCTTCCCCGAAAGAAGTATGATCGTAACCGCCGCAGCGGATGGCGATCTCTTTGTCGAACAGCCCCATGCCGCCGGACACGTTCGGCACTCAGTTCATCAGCGTCCAGCCCATTTTCCCCAACACGAACGCGCGGATGTATTCCACTTCCTGGAACCGCGGCAACAGCTGTTTTGGCGGGCGCACGCCCACCATCACGCCCTGGTCGAACACATTGGAATTGGCTACGCGCAAGGTGGCGCCGATGGCGATCACCCGTCGTTTCTTTTCTTTCATGACGGGTTTGATCAGTTCTATGATCGTGTTCTCGTGTAATACGCAGTCCACATCGGTGCACACAAAATAATCGTACGCCGCCGCGTTGATGCCCGCGTTCACCGCGTCCGCCTTGCTTTTGCCGTTCACTTTGTCGATAATGGTAAGCCTGGCGTAAGCCGGGTCAGTGGATTTGTATATCTTTTTCACCGGCCGCGTCTGGATCTTGGCGTTATATGCAAAATCGACGGGCACGAGGCTGAACTCGCGTATCAGCTGTTCCATGCTGTCGTCCGTACTGCCGTCGTTCACCACGATGATCTCGTACCGCACGTATTTCAGCGTGAGCAGCGAACGTACGTTGAAGATAATGGTGAGCCCTTCGTTGAAAGCCGGCGCTATCACCGAAATGCCCGGCGCCAGCGGGGAAGTGAGCAATACGTCGCCGCCCTGGTATTTTTCCCTCATCACCCAGTTGCGTACCGCGATCAGCGAGCAGATGGCCAGCGCCGCATAGGATACAAGCAGCACCGCGCCGTAAATAAATACGGCCGTTTCGAATACATTGCCTGCTATTTCCCAAATGCGCTGCATCAGAATTTAATTAACGGGTTCATACAATGTTTAAGAATCAGCCGGTTTTCCGGTGTGGACGTTTCCATCAGCTCTTCCATCAGTCCGCTGCCGGGCGGCTCGGTGTTGGTGAGCGATTTGGCGGCGTGTTTGCGAAGCTCGAAGTCCGTTGAAAGCATGAATTCCTGTTTGAGAAATTCCGTGTGTTTCCCGCTGCCGATGCGGCCGAGTGCTTTTAGTATCTCGATCTGGCAGTTGAGCGGCTGATTGTTGTAGATGTACACCAGCTTGTCTTCCGCGTCGACGATCTTCATTTTGCCGATCGTGTTGATCGCTTCCGCGCGCAGCAGGTGGTCTTTGGTATCCAGCAGCTTCAGCACGGCGGGGATGGCTTTGAGCTGGTTGTAATGCACCACCAGCTTGAGGCAGAAGGAGATCACGCTTTTGTTGTTGGAATAGGTGATCCACTGCGCGAAGTTGGGGATGGCGATGTGGCTGGTGCTGGTGATGATGCGGAACAGCTCCACCTGGTCCCAGGGAAGCAGCGGTTCGGTGGCGAGGTCGAAGAATTTGAAAGGCTCGTTTTTGGAGAGCTTGATATAGGCGTGTCTTGCGGCCGCGCGCAGCTCACGGTTGCGGGAATTGGTGAGGGGAAGGATGATCACGTCGGCGACGCCGATCTCACTGCTGCTCAGCTCGTTGAGGGCGCGCACCTTGCGGTTCCATTTGCGGGATTTGATATTTTTTAAGCTGTCCTTATCCAGTTCCAGGAGCAGGTACAGCGTGCGGATCTCGTCGCCCATGGCGCCACGCACGTTGTTACGGTAGTTGAGCAGGCGGTCGATGAGCACCTGGCGGCCCCAGCGGTGGGAAAATTCGGGGAGGTGAAAGGCTTGCGCGGCGATTTCGGCGGTCTGGCCGGGTGTTTCCACACTTTCGGGGTCCTGGGAGAGCACGTTCTCGATCAGCAGTTCGTCTATCAGCTCGTTCAGCCGCACGATCTTCTGATCGCGCCTCGAGCCGCGGACGCGGCGGCGGAGAATGGAGAAATAGGCGAAAATGGTGAGCGTAACGGCAATGAACACAAAAAGGATGGCGACCTGTATGATCAGGGGCGCGTAGCGGAATTCAAAAAATATGCTCTCCAGAAAGTCTAGCAGAGAAAAGTTCATATATACGTTTTTCAGTAGGATGGTCGGGTTCGGTTCAGGCGCTTTCTTTATTCAGCAACCGCCTTATGCGCATCAGCAGTTCGGCGGGCAGTACGGGTTTTTTCAGGAAGTCGTCCGCCCCAAGCTTGACGCCTTCGCTGATCATATCGTCCACGCCGGCGTTGGAAAGCAGTATCACGGGCAGCTGTCTTCCGCCGGGGAGGTTCTTCACGCGGCTTAATATTTCAAAGCCGTTGGCGTACGGCATCATGATGTCGGTAATGATGAGGTCGAAGCCAAAACCGGTGCTTTCCAGTATCTCGAATGCCTCCTTTCCGTTCCGAACGTGGTCAACGTGGTATTCAGCTTTTTGCAATATTCTTTTGACGATGGTGGACATTACTTCCTCGTCCTCGATCAGGAGGATTTTACTCATAACGGTATATAGTTTTAGCGGCCTGCTGCTTCATAGTATAACAACCGTACCGGCTACCTGTTTTTTTGACTCTCTTGTTACGGCTGTCAGTAGGATAGATCAAAAATAAGACCTTCCGGGCGTTTTGGGGCAAGAAAATTCTGCGGGTGGGGGTGGAATGGGCTTTCTAGGAGGCTTTGGGATGATCCAGATGTGCTGAAAGCAGCTTTTTTAACCGGGCCAGTTCCGCATCGGGTATTGTGGTGCTGTTGTATATGGTGCGCCCCGTTTTGTCGATGAGGTAAAGGTTAGCTTAGGGGTAACTTTGGGATTAGTTTAGCGGGGTGTCGGGTAATCTCACCCAATCTTTTTTTGATATCTTCCCATTTGTATTTCGCATTCAGCATTTCAATTGGCTCATCGAAATTGATATCATGGTGATAGTCCAATGCTTTAATGGCCATTGTAGGATTTCTGGACGCATATTTTCCTTCATAGGCATCTATCATTTGGGAAAGAGAAAGAAAAGAAGACAAGTAGGCGACATCAATGAAATCTTTAAGCCTGGTTCCGTACGCTCTTCCAGATTTGTCAGCATTTCGTTCTCGTTAAAAGAAGCTTCTGTAAACAAATCCAGATCGATACTTATCCGGTGCCCGATCTGCAGCGCTAGAGCCGTTCCGCCTGCCAGGAAGAAATTTCCCAACAATTCGTCTTTCATTAAGGTTTTCAGGAGTTCCAGTGTAGATTCGCTGACCGTTTCTTTTCGAAGCATTTCATGGAAGTTAAGGGGATATTGAACTGATGGCTGACAAAATTCATGTCCTTATCGTTCAGGTAAGAAAGGTCTTTAATAACAGCCTTTACTTCATTGATCCCATATTTATTTAAGATAAAATACCAGTCTTTAGGCCAGCCTCTCTCAATAACACGCTGTATTACGACATTCCGCATCCTGTCATAGTCAAAATCAGCGAGATTATACTCCCACAATAATTGAGGGCTCAGCGTTGCATCTGGAAACTTTTTGAAATCGTCAAAGTACATATTCAGCCCATTGGTACTGTTTCAAAAGTACAAAATTTCAGGGTGAAATGCGATAGCGATGCATTGGTGTAAACGAGCTATAAAAAAACGGCTACCATAAAGATAGCCGTTGCATCCCAGTGCGGATGAAGGGACTCGAACCCCCATGCCTCGCGGCACCAGATCCTAAGTCTGGCGTGTCTACCAATTTCACCACATCCGCTTTTTTAAGGACTGCAAAGGTATCGTTTTTTCATAATTTTATAAATTACCCTTCAAACCCGTCATTTTAACCTCCCAAATCCCCTAAACCCCGCCACAACGGCAGTATTCCAAATACTGGTGCCGTTTTTGTATTTTTGATACTGCATGGAAACAGTGACCGTTCAAAAATATAACCTCGACGAAGAGCAGGAAAAGAAAGAGATCGTACGCCATTACCGCGCCCTCTTGCGAGCCCTCAAACCCCGCCTCAAAAAAGGCGATCGCGAGCTCGTGCGCACCGCTTTCGAAATGGCTGCCGACGCCCACCGCGATATGCGCCGCAAATCCGGCGAGCCTTATATCCTCCATCCCCTGGCTGTTGCCCAGATCACCGTGGAAGAAATCGGCCTCGGCGTGCGCTCCGCCATCTGCGCCCTGCTGCACGATACCGTGGAAGATACCGAAGTGACCCTCGAGGATGTGGAACGCGAATTCGGCACCGAGATCGCCCATATCGTGGACGGTCTCACCAAGATCTCCACCGTCATCGACTCCAATACCAGCACCATGCAGGCGGAGAACTTCAAAAAGATCCTCCTCACCCTGGCGGACGACCCCCGCGTGATACTCATCAAGCTGGCGGACAGGCTGCATAACATGCGTACGCTGGACAGCATGAGCCGTGAAAAACAGCTCAAAATATCCTCCGAAACTGTATTCATTTACGCGCCGCTGGCCCACCGCCTCGGCCTGTATACCATCAAAAGCGAGCTGGAAGACCTCGCCATGAAATACACGGAGAAGGACAAATACCGCGAGATCGCCCGCCGCCTGAAAGAGACCAAGCGCGAGCGCACCCGCTACATCAACGAATTTATCAAACCGATCAAGGAAGTGCTCCAGGAAGAAGGCTTCCAGTTCGAGATATACGGCCGCCCGAAATCTATCCACTCCATCTGGAACAAGATCAAGACCAAAGGCGTGCAGTTCGAGGAAGTGTACGACCTCTTTGCCATCCGCATCATCCTCGATTCCGCGGTGGATAAGGAAAAGGCGGACTGCTGGAAGGTGTATTCCATCATCACCGACTTTTACCACCCCAGCCCGGAGCGCACCCGCGACTGGCTCAGCAACCCGAAAAGCAACGGCTACGAGGCCTTGCACGTGACCGTAATGGGGCCCAGCGGCAAATGGGTGGAAGTGCAGATCCGTTCCAAACGCATGAACGACTACGCGGAAAAAGGCGTGGCCGCCCACTGGCGTTACAAGGAAGGCAATTCCACCGTGCAGGAGTCCAAGTTCGAGCAATGGTTCAGCCAGATCAGGGAGATACTGAACAGCCCCGATTCCAATACGCTGGACTTTGTAGCCGATTTCAAAAGCAACCTTTTTACCGAGGAAATTTACGTGTACACCCCCAAAGGGGACCTCAAAATACTGCCGGTAGGCTCTACTGCACTGGATTTCGCGTATTCTATCCATAGCGCGGTGGGCAACAAATGCATCGGCGCGAAAGTGAACTACAAGCTGGTGCCTCTCAGCCACAAGCTGCGCAGCGGCGACCAGGTGGAGATCATCACCTCCAACAAACAAAAGCCCTCCGAAGACTGGCTGAACATCGTGCTGACGGCCAAAGCCAAAAGCAAGATCAAGGACGCGCTGAAGGAAGAAAAACGCAAAGTGGCCATGGACGGCAAGGAGATGCTCGAGCGCAAGCTGGAGCACATCAAAGCCTCCCCCAGCCAGCACAATATCAATGAGCTGGTACAGTTCTACAAGCAGCCCAGCCCGCTGGACCTCTACTACCAGATCGCTGTCAAGAACATCGACCTGAAAGAGCTGAAATCCTTCCATGTGCTGGGCGACAAGCTGGAACCGCCCAAACCGGTGAAAACGCACGAGCCGGTGATAGAGGAAGTGCCGCATAAGCAGCCGTCCAAAAAAGACGCGGAGCTGATCATTTTCGGCGAAAGCTCCGACAAGATCGCCTACAAGCTGGCCAACTGCTGCCGCCCCATCCCGGGCGACGACGTGTTGGGCTTCATCACCGCGAGCGAAGGCCTAAAGATACACCGTACTAACTGCCCTAACGCCGCCCAGCTGCTGGCCCACTACGGCCACCGCGTTGTAAAGACCAAATGGGTGAAGAACCGCGAGATCTCTTTCCTCACCGGCCTCCGCATCATTGGCCTGGACGACGTGGGCGTGATCCACAAGATCACCAATATCATCTCCGGCGAGCTGCGGATCAACATTGCCGGGCTGACCATCGAATCGAAGGAAGGGCTGTTTGAAGGGCTCATCAAGGTGTTCGTGCACGACAAGGACGAGCTGGACGAACTGGTGGACCGCCTGAAGGGCCTGGAGGGTATCCAGAGCATCAGCAGGCTGGAAGATTAAATATTCTCCAACTTTTCATTCAATCGCCTTATTTTTGCCACTTCTTTAAACATAAAATCATATATCGACAATGGTAGATGTTCTGCTGGGGCTGCAATGGGGCGATGAAGGGAAAGGCAAGATCGTAGATTATTTTGCGGGTAAATACGACATTATCGCCCGTTTCCAGGGTGGCCCCAACGCCGGGCACACTTTGTACGTCAATGGCCAGAAAGTGGTATTGCACACCATCCCCTCCGGTGTTTTCCACACCAATACCCTGAACCTCATCGGCAACGGCGTGGTGCTGGACCCCGTAACTTTCAAAAAGGAATGCGAAAAGGTATCGGCCCTGGGCATCGACCTGACCAAAAACCTTTTTATTGCTGAAAAGACGCATATCATTGTGCCTTCCCACCGCGCGCTGGACAAAGCGTCCGAGCTCTCCAAAGGACAGGAGAAGATCGGCTCCACGCTCAAAGGGATCGGACCTGCATACATGGACAAAACCGGCCGCAACGGCCTCCGCGTGGGAGACGTGATGAGCGCGGATTTCCCCGCGGCTTACGAAAAGCTCAAAGCCAAGCACCTGCAGCTGCTGTCCAATTATAATTTCAGCGAAGACATCGCCGAATGGGAGGCCGAATTTTGGGACGCCATCGAGTTCCTCCGTGGCATGAACATCGTGCGCGGCGAATACTGGCTGAATGAGCAGCTTAAAGCCGGCAAACAGGTGCTGGCGGAAGGCGCGCAGGGCAGCATGCTCGACGTGGACTTCGGCACGTATCCCTTTGTGACCTCTTCCAATACCATTTCAGCGGGCGTGTGCACCGGCCTCGGCCTGGCGCCCAAATGGATACGCGAGGTGATCGGCGTTACCAAAGCCTATTGCACCCGCGTAGGCGGCGGCCCCTTCCCCACGGAGCTGGAAGACGAGACCGGCGAAAAGCTGCGCCAGGCCGGTCATGAGTTTGGCGCCACCACCGGCCGCCCCCGCCGCTGCGGATGGATCGACCTCGTGGCCCTGGATTATACCTGCATGCTCAGCGGCGTTACCCAGCTGGTAATGACAAAAAGCGACGTGCTCGACGAATTTGAAACGGTACAGGCCTGCACCGCCTATGAGATTGACGGACAGTCCACTAAAGAGATGCCTTTCAACATTTGCGGCGTACCTGTTAAACCGATGCTTGAGAGCTTCCCCGGATGGTCCGAACCGACTGCAAAATGTAACAGCTACGCATCGCTGCCGCAGGAAATGAAAAATTTCTTATCTTTTGTGGAAAGCTATCTGGGCGTGCCTGTACAATACGTGTCAAACGGCCCTGGCAGGGATCAGATACTCGAAAAGTAAAGTCAAAATAATACTAAAAAAACAGTCAAAAAAAAATTTGGCGAATCAAAAAAACTGTTAAAACTTTACCCTAGAATCTAATTGCAACGTACCATTATGAAATCAAAATCTGATAAAGAGAAAGAGACTAAAAAGACTGCTTCGCCCGGGACTGATAAAGCATCTGAAAAGAAAGCCAGCGCCACGCCCAAGAAAGAAGCAGACGAGGATGAGGATGATGACGAGGAGGAATCTCCCCGTAAGTCTGCTGCTTCTAAAAAATCAGATAAGCTGGCGGCAAAATCCAAAAAGAAAGACGAAGAGGATGATGACGACGACGATGACGATGATGACGACGATGCCCCGAAAAGAGGCCGCCCCGCCAAAGCCGGCGCCAAAAAGAAAAAGGACGACGACGATGACGATGATATGGACGACGACGATGTAGACGATGACGACGACGCCTGGGAAAAAGGCGACGACGACGATTACGATCCCGACTTCGAGGAATTTGACATGCCGACGCCAAACAACAACCGCGGCCGCCCCAGCTCCAAAAAAAGCGACGACGACGATGATCTCGGCTTTGACGACGACTTTAAGGACATGGGCATGTTCAACGACCGCTTTGATGACGACGACGATGATTTCTAATTCTTAAACGTGCTATCATACAGTTTTCCTGTTGAAAATATAAGCGCATTCAAACAGCAAATGTTGGGCTGGGGCAACCGGTTCAACATTTGCTGTTTTTTGGACAACAACGATTACCGGTTCGCCGGCTCGGGCGCTGAAGCACTGCTGGCCGCAGACGCCGTGGAAGTACTGCAATGCGCCGCCGGCAATGCTTTCGCACGGCTGAAAGACTTTCACACCGCCAGGCCCGGCTGGCTCTTCGGTCACCTCGCCTACGATCTCAAAAACGAAACGGAAAAGCTCAGCTCCGGCCATCCCGATGGCGTGGGCTTCGCGGACATGGCTTTTTTCCGCCCGCGATACCTGCTCACCCTCCGCCACAACGGGCTGCGCATCAGCGGCGAAACGCTCACCGAAAACGAAGCGCGGGAAATTTACCGGGAATGTTTGCAACAACCCATTCCTTCCGTTCGCAATACCACACCCGTTACCGCGCTCGGCGCGCATCTCGGCCGCTCCGCTTATCTGCAGGCGGTACGCGCTTTGCAGGAGCATATCCGCAAAGGCGATTGTTATGAAGTGAATTTCTGCCGCGAACAATTCGCGCATGCGGAGATCGCCGATCCCCTGGCGCTGTTCCTCCGTCTCAACGCGCTTTCCCCTTCGCCTTTCGCCGCGTATTACCGGCGGGGCGCGCGATACCTTGCCTGCTCCAGCCCGGAGCGTTTCCTGCGGAAAAAAGGCGATACCGTCATCAGCCAGCCGATCAAAGGCACCGCCCGGCGCGCGGCAAACGCCGAAGCCGATGCCGCCCTCCTGCAAGCTCTTCGCAGCAGCGCGAAGGAACGTTCCGAGACCGTGATGATCGTGGACCTTGTGCGCAACGACCTCTCCAAAACCGCCGTACAGGGCAGCGTAAAAGTAGAAGAGCTTTTTGGCATCTACACCTTCCCGCAGGTGCACCACATGATCTCCACGGTGTCGGCCACGCTCAGCCCGGAGCATCATTTCACCGACGCCATCAAACATGCCTTCCCCATGGGCTCCATGACCGGCGCGCCAAAGCTGCGCGTGATGGAGCTGATCGAACAATACGAGAAAAGCAGGCGGGGATTGTTTTCCGGGGCGGTGGGATATATTACGCCGGAAGGGGATTTTGATTTTAACGTGGTGATCCGCAGCATTCTCTATAACGCGGAAGCGCCTTACGTGTCCATGCAGACGGGTTCGGCCATTACTTTTTATTGCGACCCGGAAAAGGAGTGGGAGGAATGCCTGCTGAAGGCGAAGGCGCTGGAAGCGGCGCTGGGCGGATGATCAGGGGAATGGAACGGGAGCGTTGCCATGCGCTTGTCTGACCGGCAGGAATAGGTACGGGATGCCTGAATTGCAAAGGGGCAGGGGGAAGCCGCGCTGCGCGCATCCTGTAAACCGTATCACGAATTTGACACCAGCTGTTCCACCGCGCTATCCACATCGGGATACGAAAACACGAACCCGGTTTGCTGTATTTTTTCCGAAGAAACTTTCACGCTTTTCAATACCTCGGTGCTCATCTCGCCCAGCGCGAGTTTCAGCGCGAAAGCGGGCACATGCACGGTGATAAAGCTGCGGCCTTTCATGGCCCGTGCCAGCGATTGCACGAGCTGCAGATTGGTAACGGGATGAGGGGCCACGGCGTTGTAAACGCCGTGCAGCTGGTCGTTCAGCAGCGCGGTGTAATAAAGCCGCACCAGGTCCTGCAGATGTATCCAGCTCACGAACTGCTCGCCGTTGCCCATAATGGTGGCGAAGCCAAAGCGCGCCGGTTTGCGGAACTCGCGGAGGGCGCCGCCTTCCAGGCTCAGCACGATGCCGCTGCGAAGGATGAGCACGGATTTGCCGAGCGATTCCATCTGCCGCACGCTATCTTCCCAGGCCTTGCAGGTAACGCCGAGAAAATCATGGGCGGGCGGGTCGGTTTCGGTGAAGAGCTTGCCGGTGTATTCGCCGTAATAGCCGGTGGCGGAGGCGCTGATCACTTTTTTGACCTTGTTGGGATGATCGCGGAGACTTTCAAATAGCAGGTCGGCCGTTCCTGTCCGGCTGTCCGCGATCTCCTGTTTCCGGCCGGCTGTCCAGCGGCGGTCCGCCACATTGGCGCCGGCGAGATGGATGATATGATCGGCGGATTGCAGCGCGGTGATATCCAGCTTTTTGCGGACAGGGTCCCACTGCGCGTACCGGAGCCCCGCCTGCTGCGAAGTTTTTTTGCTTCGCGTGAACACCGTCACCTGGTATCCTTGTTCCAGCAATAAAGTTGTTAAAGCCCGCCCTACAAGCCCCGTTCCGCCCGTAATTAATACCGTTTCTTTCATAGCTGACGCCTGCGTTTTGCACATAAAATTACGCAATAAATCGCGGCCTGTTCTTAGTGCTTTGCAATAACGTAATTTTCGTGTAGGTTTGAAAGCAGAACAT
>JBQCFV010000173.1:0-2915 GCA_051958695.1 Chitinophaga sp.
ATGCGCGACAGCGCCATGCATTTCATAGACAACATCCATACACCCGTCCGCGAAACGCTCAGCGAACAGGTGACCGCCAGCTTCCGCGCCGCCGCAGACACCGCCGCAGCGCTGGAAAGCAGGGGAGCGCTGGCGCTGGGGAAATACCGCGGCACGGACATCCGGCACCTGAGCCGCAGCATTCCCGCGTTCAGCCGCATGCATCTCAATACCGGCGGCGGCCGGCACATCATCAACGCCACGAAAAAAACGACCGGCCCCAGCTGGAGGATGGTAGTGGAACTGGGCCCGGAAACCCATGCCTGGGGTATATTCCCCGGCGGCCAAAGCGGCAATCCCGGCAGCAGATATTACGACAATATGGTGGACGACTGGCTGGCGGGGAAATATTATGCGCTGAAAGTGATGGACCAGGGAAAGCCAGAAGGAGTGGCGGGAAGGATAGTATTTGAGAAAGGCGATGCCGATTTGTAAATTTTATTTCGCGAAATATTTGGCAAAAATAATTTAATACATATCTTTGCACTCCCAATCGAAAACGAAGAGGGATGATTCCGTAGCTCAGTTGGTAGAGCAATACACTTTTAATGTATGGGCCCTGGGTTCGAGTCCCAGCGGGATCACGAAAGCGAAAGCAAACAAAATTAAAGCCGCATAAAACGTAGTGTTTATGCGGCTTTTGTGTTTTTGGGTGGGTGATTGTAATCGATGTTATATCAAGCTAAGAGGTAGCAAAAAAGGTTACACTAAATTTTTTGAAATTAGTGTAACCGAATTTTTCCGGAACGCCCTACTGTACTGCGTTTCAAGAACTGAATCTGAAGTTAAAATGTGTCAAATGGCACGATTCAGTAACCTCTTTAATTTCATTGATTATGAAAGTAAGTCAAGAGCTGTCAATTCTCTTTTGGCTCCGCCACAAAAACAAAAGCTCGGAAAGTAAGGCCACCATTATGGTACGCCTCACGCTCAACGGCGAGCGGACCGAATTTTCCCTCGGCTACCAGGTTGACCCGGAAAAATTCGATTCGAAATCTGGCATTATTATCGGCAAGTCCGCGGAGTTCATTGAGATCAACAAACAGATCTTCCGTGTAAGGAATGAGCTGCTTCAGCATTACAACCGCCTGAAGGATCAGAAAGACAGCGTTACCCCTGCTATGGTCAAAAATTCCTTTCTTGGTATCGGCACCGCGAAGAAAACGCTGCTGCAGGTGGTCGATTTCCACAATGAGAAATTTATCGAGAAAGTAGAGAAAGGCAAACGCTCTAACGGCACGCTGAAGAAATGGAAAGCTACCCGCGACAAACTTGTTACCTACATGAAGCTTGTGCACAAGCTCCCCGACATCCCGCTGGACCGCATAGAATATGCCTTTGCGGAGGACTTTTTCGATTATCTGACGCTTACCCTCGGCTTGCAGGATAACTCGGCCATGAAGTACCTTAAAAACACGAAGCAGCTGCTGAAGCTGGCCGTGCAGCGGCAATGGATGCAGCGCAACCCGCTGGAAGATTACGCTTGCTCTTATGTGAACCCGGAGCGGGATATTCTGGACATTGGCGAGCTGAGCATGCTGTTCAGTAAAAAAATCCCCATTCCCCGGCTGGAAGAAGCCAAAGACGCTTATTTATTCATGGCGCTCACCGGTTATGCGTATAAAGATGCGCAGCTGCTCACCGCGGATAATGTCGTGAAGTTTTTTGACGGGGAGGATTGGATTGTGAAGAACAGGGAAAAGACCTGGTGCCGGGAGAATGTTCCCTTGTTGCCGTTGGCGAAGGAAATCCTTGCGAAGTATAAGGATCACCCCTATTGCGTCGCCAATGACTGCTTGCTGCCGATCAGGAGCAACCAGCGGTTTAACGGTTACTTGAAAGAAATCGCTGACTTGTGTGGCATCAATAAAAATTTAACCACACATACGGCGCGGCATACGTTCGCTACTACTGTTACGCTGGCTAATGATGTGCCTCTGGAAACGGTGAGTGCGATGCTGGGGCATAAGAATATCCGTACTACGCAGATCTATGCAAAAATTGTTTCGTCGAAGATCAGCAAGGATATGCGGCCTCTTTATGAAAAATTCACGCTGGAGCTGCCGGAGTCGTTTAAAAAACTCAAAGTAGTTTGATAAAGTAGTTTAATAGATTTGATTTTCCAGGCTCTAAATGATGTTAGATGCCTGGAAATTTTATTTTATTAAATAAATGCTTTTGAAGTATAGGAAATTACTAAAATATCTTTTATTTTAATAGCATATTGAAAATATCCCCTTACCTAATTAAATATACTTAAGAAATGAAAGACAATAATCTCCTAGCATCTGTCGCTCTATTTCGTGAATTGTATAACAGTGAAAAATATAATAATGTTTCCGACATAATTGCTGAATTTATAAAGGGCGCCGTTTGTACTGAACAAAAATGGTCAGTAAACTCAACAGAACTAACGTTATTGTTAGAAAATATCTATGACTTTAAAATACCTGAATCTGTAGTAAGAACTACTGTAAAAAATAGAATGAAGAAAGTAGTGAGTATAAAAGACGGCTACTACCATTTTAATTCCAGCTTGCTTAAAAAAGATTCTGAAAAATTAGAAAACGGTTATCAATCTGTAAGTGAATCCCAAAGTAAAATAATAAATAGTCTCTACGCCTTTATAGAGCTTGAAGAGTCAAGATTATTATCAACTGAGGATAAGGGAAAAATAGCAGCGGATTTTTACAAATATCTAATTGACAATGGAGTTTCCGAGGAGTATTCTCAATACATCAGTGCTTTTGTTATTAAGAATAAGGACAATGAAAATTTTACATCTAGTTTAAACCATATTCGTGAGGGGATAATTCTGTATCAAGGAATTCGATATACGTCAGATTTAAACGAACAGGGAAGCTGGAATACGGAAT
>JBQCFV010000174.1:0-9727 GCA_051958695.1 Chitinophaga sp.
GATGAGCGGAGAACCTTCTTCCCACCAGATGCTTTTATACGCCTCCGCGCTTTTTTCCGCGCGCTTCGGCACTATCACGCCGCCCACGAGCAGCTTGCGCATCAGCCAGGGGTAATCGATCACCCGCTTGTCCATCAGGAACTCGAGCAGGTACCTCTTTACGTCCGCCACGGAGGTAGAATCCGGCGAACCAAGGTTCATCAGTATAATTGCAGTATCAGACTTCGCGACCATAAGACCTAAAAAATTGATGCAAAAGTAAGCGCTTTTGATGCTTTCTCCTTCACTTTCTGTCATTGAATTGTTAGATTCAACATATCGAAAGCCCGGCGGACAGCAGTGTTTGCCATGACTTCCATCACCGGTTTTATTAACGTGTATGTCACCGTTATGTTGTAACGCAGTGCAGTACAGCGTATCCGCATACATGACCAAAATCATTTTTTTGGAAGGCGGATGTACAGGGGTAGAAATGACAGATGAGTGACAGCTATGGGCGTGGTTTTGAAGCGCGGGCCTGTATTTTTGCAACCGGAAGCTTTTTAGAAAAATCATGCAGGTCAATCAGCCTAAAGACATATCGAATTTTCATATCGTTGGGATCAACTATAAGAAAACTGACGCTGCGATCCGTGGATTATTTGCGATTAACCAGGACCAATATCAGCAACTCTTACTCGCCGCAAAGGCGGCAGGCATGAACGATCTGTTCGTGCTGTCCACCTGCAACCGCACCGAAATTTACGGTTTCGCCGCAGATCCCAAAGATCTGGGGGCTCTGCTCTGCACCGCGGCGGACGGCAATCCGCAGGTATTCGGCGAAATGGCCTATCACAAATCCGGCGAGCAGGCCATCCGTCACCTTTACCATGTGGGCACCGGGCTCGACTCGCAGATACTCGGCGATTACGAGATCATCGGGCAGATCAAAGGCGCGGCCAAGTTCGCCAAAGCGGAAGGCTGCGTGGGCACTTTCCTCGAAAGGCTCGTGAACAGCGTGCTGCAGGTTTCCAAGCTCATCAAAAATGAAACAGGGCTCAGCTCGGGCACCGTATCCGTTGCGTTCGCGGCGGTGAGGCTGCTCGAAAACAAAGTGAGCGATATTCAAAATAAAAAGATCGTGCTGCTGGGCGTCGGCAAAATAGGCCGCAACACCTGCAAGAACATGATGGAATACCTGGGCGTGAGCAATATCACGCTCATCAACCGCACCACCGCGGTAGCGGAAGACTTTGCGGGAAAGCACGGGCTGCAGTATGCGCCCTATGAGCAGATGGACGATGTGCTGAAAAACGCGGACATCATCCTCGTAGCCACCAACGCCCCTTCCCCCACCATTCTCAGAACGCATGTGGAAGACGCGGCGCCCAAGCTGATCGTGGATCTTTCCATCCCCTTCAACGTAGCCCCCGACGTGAAAGAGCTTGCGCATGTGGACGTCGTGAACGTGGACGAGCTGAGCAAAGTACAGGACGAAACCCTTCAGAAACGCCTGAACGAAGTGCCCAAAGCGATGGCCATCATCGAAGAGCACATGGAAGAGTTCCTCTACTGGTTCAAAATGCGCAAACATGCCGTGGTGCTGAAAGCGGTGAAAGAAAAGCTCACCGAGATACACGCGCGCGAAATAAAGGAACAGAAAAACGGCGCGCAGTACAAGCTGGAAGACATCGAGGCGGTATCTTCCCGCATCATCCAGAAAATGATCAATCTCATGGCCGGCAAAGTGCGCCGCGAAGCTGAATCGGACAAGGGCGACCAATATATCGCCATGATCAGCGAAATATTCGAGACCGGTAATAACCAGGAATAAGCAATGGACAAAGTTATCAGGATAGGTACACGGGACAGCCAGCTCGCATTGTGGCAGGCTAACCTGGTGAAAGATCTTTTGACCGCTAACGGCCATGCCGTAGCGCTCGTTCCCATCAAAAGCGACGGGGACATCGACCTCGTTACCCCGCTTTACGAAATAGGCGTGCAGGGCATTTTCACCAAAAGTCTTGACGCCGCGATGCTCGCGGAAAAGATAGACATTGCCGTGCATTCCTTCAAGGACGTGCCTACCCAGCTGCCCAAAGGCCTGATCAACGCCGCCGTGATAAAACGCGGTCCCGTCAAAGACCTGCTGGTGTATAAACACGACACGGCTTTTCTGGACGACGGTGATTACATCGCCAATATCGCCACCAGCAGCATCCGCCGCAAGGCGCAGTGGCTCCGGCGTTACCCGCGTCACCAGTTGCACAACCTGCGCGGCAACGTGAACACCCGGCTGCAAAAGCTGGCCTCCGAGAACTGGGACGCCGCCATCTTTGCCGCGGCCGGCCTGGAAAGGATCAACGTAAGGCCCGCCAATTCAGTGATACTCGACTGGATGCTGCCCGCCCCCGCGCAGGGCGCCATCGTGGTGGCCTGCCGCGAAAACGACGGCTTCTGCCGCGAAGCGCTCGCTCCCCTCAATCATCCTGAAACCGCCCTTTGCACCGGCATAGAAAGAGCTTTCCTCCGCACCCTGCTCGGCGGCTGCACCACGCCCATCAGCGCTTACGCTTATGTGGACGGCAACCAGCTCGTATTCGAAGGCAATCTTTGCAGCCTCAACGGCGACCGCAGCATTACCGTTACCCGGCAGGTGCCCGTGAACGAAGCTGAAGGCACCGGCAAAGCCGCGGCGGAAGAAGTGCTGGCAAAAGGCGGCGACGTTATTATCGAAGAGATCAGGAATGCCCAGGCATAAATACCGCATATTAAGCACAAAACCGCTGCCCCAGGAACTGGTGCACGAAGCCGCGCAGCACGATATCGCTTTGCTGGCGCAGGCTTTCATCGACGTACAGCCGGTGATAACGCCGGAAATGCGCCAACGCATCCAGGCGCTGTCTGCCGCGGGCACCATACTCGTATTCACCAGCCCGAACGCCGTGAAATTCGTGACCGGCGTATGGATGCACGACGAAAAGAACCTGGCCGCCCGGCACCGCGTGTATTGCCTCGAAGGCGCCACGCGGCAGGCCGCGGAAGAAAGGATGCGCAACGTGGTGATAGAAGGCACCGCCGTCAATTCGCTGGAGCTGGCGAAACGCATCGTGCAGGACGGCATTACGGACAAGGTGATCTTTTTCAGCGGCAACATCCGCCGGCCCGATCTGCCGGACTTCCTGCGGGAAAACGGCATATCGCTTGAGGAGATGACCGTGTACAATACCGTGGAAACGCCCGTGGAGCTGGACGAAGATTACGACGGCGTGTTGTTTTTCAGTCCCAGCAGCGTACGCAGCTTTTTCACGAACAACACGCTGCCCGCCGTTACCGTGTGTTTCGCCATCGGCGGCACCACCGCCGCGGCCGTAAGCACGCTTGCGCAAAACCGGGTGATCGCCAGCCCCGCGCCCTCCGTGGCAAAGCTGGTGGAAACAGCTATTTTTTACTTTGACAATATCAATTGCTACGAATGAGCGGATTACAGAACGACTTACTGCTGAAAGCACTGGCCGGCGCGCCCGTTTCGCGCCCCCCGGTATGGATGATGCGCCAGGCCGGCCGTTTCCTGCCTGATTACATCAAGCTGCGTGATAAATATTCCTTCTTCGAACGCTGCCAGACGCCCGAGCTCGCCACCGAAATTACCGTCATGCCGGTGGACCAGGTTGGCGTGGACGCCGCGATCATCTTCTCCGACATCCTCGTGGTGCCGCAGGCGATGGGCATGGAAGTGCAGCTGGTGGAAAAAGTCGGCCCCCTGCTGCCGCAGCCTGTAAAATCCGCCGCAGACCTTGCCCGCATCGAAATACCCGATGTGAACGAGCGCCTGCATTACGTGATGGACGCGCTGAAGCTCACCAAACAAACGCTGGCCGGCCGCGTGCCGCTTATCGGTTTTGCCGGCGCGCCGTGGACGCTGTTGTGCTACATGGTGCAGGGCAAAGGCTCCAAAACCTTCGACGAAGCAAAAGCATTCTGTTATACGCAACCCGAAGTAGCGCACGAGCTGCTCAACCGCGTTACCGAAACCACCGTCGCCTACCTCAAAGCGCAGGTGCTCGCCGGGGCGGACGTTGTGCAGGTATTCGATTCATGGGGCGGCCTGCTGAGCCCGGACGACTTCGAGGAATTTTCCCTTCGGTATATCCGCCGCATCGTGGCGGAAATGCAGGGCATCGCCCCGGTGATCGTGTTCGCCAAAGGCGCATGGTTCGCGCTGGAAGAAATGGCGGCTACCGGCGCGCAGGGCCTTGGTCTCGACTGGTGCATCAAACCGGAGCTGGCGCGCCAGTTCGCGGGGCCCGGCGTTACTTTGCAGGGCAATTTCGATCCCGCGCAGCTCATGAAGCCCATCCCCGAAATACAAAAATCCGTGAAGAACATGATCAATGCGTTTGGCCCGCAGCGTTATATCGCCAACCTGGGTCATGGCATATTGCCGAACATTCCCGTGGACCATGCGAAGGCGTTCGTGGAGGCGGTGAAGAACTTTGGTTAGAGGGAAGCATCATATAAGTATCCGTTGAAACACTTGAAGAGCTTTTCTTAAAAACGATTGACTTATGAGTATCAAAGACAGGTTCATCAACTTCATTCACCAGCTGCAAAACGACATCTGCCAAAGCCTCGAAACCATGGACGGCGGCGCGAAATTCCGTGAAGACCGCTGGGAGCGCGCAGGCGGAGGCGGCGGCATTACCCGCGTGATCGCAGACGGCAACGTGTTCCAGAAAGGCGGCGTAAATACTTCTGTAGTGCACGGCACGCTGCCGGCCGTAATGGCGCAGCAATTCAACGTAGCGGCCAACAGCAGCTTTCTCGCCGCGGGCATTTCGCTCGTGATACATCCCCAAAACCCTTTCGTGCCCACCGTTCACGCCAACTGGCGGTATTTTGAGCTGTATGGAGAGAACGGGGAAGTGAAAGACAGCTGGTTCGGCGGCGGGGCCGATCTTACACCGTATTATATTTTCGAGGAGGACGGCGCGCATTTCCATCGTACCTTTAAGGATGCCTGCGACCCATTCGGCAAAGAACTGTACCCGCAGTACAAAAAACATTGCGACGAATATTTCGTCAACAAACACCGCGACAATGAAGCGCGCGGCATCGGCGGCATCTTTTACGATTACCTCCGCCCGCAGCCGCAACGTACCGCCGAAGACCTGCTGCAATTTCAAACAGCCGTCGGCAGTTCGTTCATCGGTTCGTACCTGCCGCTGGTGGCCAAAAGAAAAGATACGCCGTATACCGCGGCGCATACGGACTGGCAGGAATACAGGCGCGGCCGTTATGTGGAATTTAACCTGATACACGACCGCGGCACCCTCTTCGGGCTGAAGACCAACGGCCGGATAGAATCCATCCTCATGAGCCTGCCGCCGCGGGCCCGCTGGGAATACGACTTCCAGCCGGAGCCCGGCAGCGAGGAAGCCAGACTGCTGGAATACCTGAAGCCGCGCGAATGGGTAAAGGAATAAAAGACAACATAAAAAGAAAAGTGATGATCAGAAGAAACAGAATTTTACGCACTACACCCGCCATCCGCGCGATGGTGGCGGAAACCATCCTGACGCCGAACGACTTTATCGCCCCGCTGTTTATCACCGAAGGCAAAGGCGTGAAAGAAGAGATATCTTCCATGCCCGGCTATTTCCGCTATTCGCTGGACGGTACCGTGCAGGAAGTGAAGGAGCTTTGGAGCATGGGCATCAAAAGCGTACTGCTGTTCATAAAATGTGCGGACGAGCTGAAAGACAACAAAGGCACCGAAGCGCTCAACCCCGACGGGCTGATGCAAAGGTCCATCAAAGCCATAAAAGACGCGGCGCCCGGCATGGTCGTAATGACCGACGTGGCGCTTGACCCTTTCTCTATTTACGGGCACGACGGCATCGTGGAAGGCGAAGAGATCGTGAACGATGCTACCGTGGACGTGCTGGCGCAGATGAGCGTAAGCCATGCAGAAGCCGGCGCCGACATCATAGCGCCCAGCGATATGATGGACGGCCGCATACTGGCTATCCGCGAGGCGCTGGAAGACAACAACTTCACCAAAACCGGCATTATGGCCTACAGCGCCAAATACGCCAGCTGCTTTTACGGCCCCTTCCGCGACGCGCTCGATTCCGCGCCCGGCTTCGGCGATAAAAAGACCTACCAGATGGACCCCGCGAACGCCCGCGAAGCGCTGCGCGAAACGCTGATGGACGTGGACGAAGGCGCCGACATCGTGATGGTAAAACCCGCCATGGCCTACCTCGATATCATCCGGCTGGTAAAAGACAGTGTAACCCTTCCCGTTAGCGCCTACCACGTAAGCGGGGAATACGCCATGATAAAAGCCGCCGCCAAAATGGGCTGGCTCAACGAAGAAAAGGCCGTGATCGAAAGCCTCACCAGCATCAAACGCGCCGGCGCCGACCTGATCGCCACGTACTTCGCAAAAGACGCGGTACGCCTGTTAAACCAATAAAAACCTTATTCCGCATGTATACCAAAAGCAAAAGATTATTCGAGAAAGCCCAACAGGTAATCCCCGGCGGCGTGAACTCGCCCGTGCGGGCCTTCCGCAGCGTGGGCGGCACGCCCGTGTTCATGCAGCACGCCAAAGGCGCCTATATGTACGATGTGGACGGCAACCGTTATATTGACTACATCAACTCATGGGGCCCGATGATACTCGGGCATGCCTACGAGCCGGTAGTAAAGGCCGTGCAGGAATACGCCACCTACTCTACCTCCTTTGGCGCGCCCACGGAGCTGGAAATTTCCATGGCCGAGCTGATCGTAAGCATGGTGCCGAACATCGATATGGTGCGTATGGTGAACTCCGGTACGGAAGCCTGCATGTCCGCCCTGCGCCTTGCCCGCGGTTTTACGGGCCGCAACAAGGTGATCAAGTTCGAAGGCAATTATCATGGTCATGCGGATTCTTTTCTCGTAAGCGCAGGCAGCGGCGTGGCCACCCTCGGCATACAGTCGGTGCCCGGCGTAACCGCCACCGTGGCGGAAGACACGCTAAGCGTTCCTTACAATAATCTTCCCGCGGTAGAGCAGCTGGTGGCGGAATATCCCGAACAGATCGCCGCCATCATCGTAGAGCCGGTGGCCGGCAACATGGGCTGTATCCTGCCCCAACCGGGCTTCCTGGAAGGTCATCGCGCGTTGTGCGACGAGCATGGCATCGTGTTCATCATGGACGAAGTGATGACCGGTTTCAGGCTGGCGAAAGGCGGCGCGCAGGAGCTGCTCGGCGTAAAGGCAGACCTCGTGACCTTTGGCAAGATCATCGGCGGAGGCATGCCGGTAGGCGCATTCGCTGGCCGCCGCGAGATCATGGAGCACATTGCACCGTCAGGGAAAGTATACCAGGCCGGCACGCTCAGCGGCAACCCCATCGCGATGATCGCCGGGTATACGCTGCTGAAGACCCTCCAGGAACGCCCCGCCATCTACACGCAGCTGGAAGAGACCACCTCGCAGCTGGTAGCCGGTCTCCGCGAGACCTTTGGCGCCGCGGGCGTGGTGTACCAGATCAATCACATCGGTTCGATGATGAGCGTGCACTTCGCGGAATATCCCATCGTGGATTTCACCGCCGCGTCCGGCGCGAACAACGAGCTGTTCCGCCGCTTCTTCCATGCAATGCTCGAAAGAGGCGTGTACCTGCCGCCGAGCGCGTTCGAAAGCTGGTTCATCAGTCATGCGATCGGGCAGGAGGATGTTGAATTTACGATTGATGCTGCTAAAGCCGCCATGCAGTCGATCAAATAAGAAGTTAACGATCCATAAAAAAAGCCCCGCTTTCCGCGGGGCTTTTTTTATGGGAAACTTCACGAGATTCCTAAAAAAAATTTTTGAGGCTTCATCAGAAGGCCAAAGAGCATTTTTTGCGAAGCTTCATTGAGTTCCGAAAGAGGCGGTTTGTTTGGAAAACTTCATTGAGTGATAAAGAGTAATCCTGAAGCATACACGCTCACTTCATCCCCAAAACGGCAAACGCCCCGTTTGCGGGGCGCTTCACCGATTTGATAGTATTCACCTAGATAAAAAACTTCAGTTCACCCGCTTCATAGATGATGCGAGAACAGCCAGGGCAGCAGTTCCGGTTCGGCGAACGCATTGTCCCAGCTGTTGTGCCCCACACCGGGATATTCCGTATACCGCACATCCGCGCCTGCCTGCTTGAGCAGCTCGTAAAATTTGCGGGAAGAAGCGGGCGGCACTACGTTGTCGTCAGCGCCGTGAAAGATCCAGAGGGCGGTATTTTTTGCGTAACGGCCGCAGAGCGCTTCGTTGCCCGCCCCGCAGATGGGGAAAGCCGCCGCAAAACGCGAAGGAAAACGTGCCAGCATATCGAACGTGCCCATACCGCCCATGGACAGACCGCCCACATACGCGCGTTTCGAATCCACGTTCTTTGACGCAAGCAGGCTGTCGATCAGCTTGTACAGCAGCATAGACGGGATGGTGGGCGCCGCTTCCGCCGGGAAAATAAAACCGGTGCGGTTGCCCGCGCTGTCCCGCTGCGCCATGAGCGTAGCCCAGGAAGTATTTTTTGCGCATTGCGGGAAGATTACGATCGCGGGAAACTCCTTTCTTACACTGTCTTTCAGGAACAGCGCGCTGCCATGCGTCAGCTGCGCCTGGTTGTCGTTGCCTCTTTCGCCCGAGCCGTGCATAAACACGACCAGCGGGTATTTTCTCACCGTGCTGTAATTTTCAGGCATTAGGATGCGGTAAGGCAGGGTGTCGGCGCCGCGGATGAACAGCTTTGCCTCAAATTCCTGCGCGCCCGCGAGCAGCGGGCAGCACAAAAGCAGGTACAAAAGGATGTGTCTCATGGTGCAAAGGGTTTGAATCCATTAATTTACAATTTTTCGCAGGTCTTTTCCCTTATGCTCCCAATAATATCCGTTGGTTTGATTAAAATTTAACGTGCTGATGTTCTCTTTCGTTTCGATATGGATGCCTTTGAACTGGTCGCGGTACTGTAATGCAAAATACACCGCGCCCTGCGGGGGCGCCGTCACGGCTTCGTATTCCAGCTTCACTTCCCTCCCCTTCCCGAAACGGAACCCTTTAAAGCCCTGGAAATATTCCCAGCGGCTGAGCAGCTTTTCGCCTGTAGCGTCAAAATGATAAGAAAACTCTCCGCCGTACAGCACGATCTCGCTGGGCTGCATGGCGGGCAACAGCCAGATGGTAATGGACCTGTCCGTATGATACCGCACGAACTTGTTAAAACGAACATACGATTTGCCGAGGCGCAGACCGGCTTCTTTATACGCGGTATTGATCGCTTTGGATACCGCGATGAACATAGCCGTATCCGCCTTTTCCTCCTTCACAACATCGATGGAATCCGATCCGCTGATGCGGTAATGCATCACGAGATCGTAACGGCCATTTTTATATTTCCCGTAAATGCCGTTCCAGAGACTGTCCGGCCCCCGGAAACAGAACCATTCGCGGCCCATGCGCGCCAGCAGGTCGTTGTCGATATGCGTCACGAGGTCGGACATGCGCCAGGCCGCGCTATCGTAGGCCAACATCCATTCGGCCGTGCGCACCTTATGGTTGAAATCCGCGATGGGAAAGGGCCGTATATCTGGCTGGGAGAAGTTCATCTGCACCAGGAAAAAGGCCAGGAATTTCAAGGTCATCATAGGCTAGGCTGTATTTCCTGTCAAATATATTAAATTTTTACAATACATATGTCATATAATTTACCTGTTCC
>JBQCFV010000175.1:0-2891 GCA_051958695.1 Chitinophaga sp.
AACGACGACCAGGAAGAGGCCATCCAGGTGTTCAGGCTCGAAAACCGTGTGGCGCTGCCCGTTACCGACGACAACGGCGTAATGCTCGGCATCGTGACCATCGACGACATCCTCTGGATCGCAAACGAAGAACATACCGAAGACGTTCAGAAAATAGGCGGTACCGAGGCGCTGGACGAACCGTATCTCGACATGCCGCTGCTGCGCCTTATCAAAAAACGCGTAGGCTGGCTCGTGATACTGTTCATCGGCGAAATGCTCACCGCTTCCGTAATGACCTACTTCGAGGACGAGATCGCCAAAGCCGTGGTGCTGGCGCTTTTTATCCCGCTCATTATTTCCAGCGGCGGCAACAGCGGCTCGCAGGCCTCTACGCTCATCATACAGGCCATGGCGCTTGGAGAGCTGACCATCTCCGACTGGTGGCGCGTGATGCGGCGCGAGATACTCTCGGGCATCATGCTCGGCAGCGTGCTCGGGTTCATCGGGTTTATCCGCATACTCGTCTGGAACTCATTCTTTCATACCTACGGCGATCATACCATCCTCGTGGCGCTTACGCTCGGCGTGTCGCTGATCGGCGTAGTGTTGTGGGGCACTTTGTCCGGCTCCATGCTGCCGCTGCTGCTGAAACGCGCGGGCGCCGACCCCGCCAGCTCTTCCGCGCCTTTCGTAGCCACGCTGGTGGACGTTACGGGACTGCTGATCTATTTCACCGTGGCGTATATTTTCCTGAAAGGGATTTTGTTGTAGCTCCGCCTTGCGAACCATATACCAGGGCCCACATTCCTGAAAGCATTTCTCCTGATACGCCGGGGCGCATTCCTGTTCTGCTTTTTCTATCGAAATCAGTTTTGTGCACCGCTGCCGCCGGTTATCAATTTACCTATCGCCGTGCGTGGTTTGTTGTTATCTTGTGGTATCAAACCAATTCATTATCGACCCATATGAAACCAAGCAAATCCCCCCGACGCTTTATCAAACATCTGGTACCGATGAAAAGAATATTGCTGCAGACCGCATTCCTGCTGCTTTCCGCCGCTTCCTACGCCCAATCGCTGACCGTTGAGAAGATCATGCAAGACCCGAAATGGATCGGCACTTCGCCGGATAACCTGTTCTGGGGCGCGGACGGCAAGACCGTCTATTTTTCATGGAACCCCGAAAAAGCATTTTCCGATTCGCTGTACAGCATCACGCTGACAGAACAGACGCCGCGTAAAACCCTTCCCGCCGAACGCCGCCATATACAGGTAATGGCCAACGCCGAGTACAACAACGCGCGCACGCAAATGATATACACCTGGCAGGGCGACGTATTCCTCCGCGATCTTACCACCGGCAAAGAAACACGCATCACCCATACCGCCGACCTGGAAAACGGCGCCAGCTTCGGTTTCCGCGACAGCCGCATCCTGTTCCGGCGCGACCGGAATATTTACAGCTGGGAAATAAAGACCGGCATCACGGAACAGCTCACCGATTTTGTGAACGGCGGCAAACCGCCCAAACGCTCGGAGCACTTAAGCCAACAGGACCAATACCTGAAAGCGCAGCAGCAGGAGCTGTTTGAAGTGCTGCGCGAGAAAAAAGCCAAATCCGACGCCGCCACCGCCTTCAACGAAAGCCTTCCCGACGCGGAAAAGCTGCGCAGCCTTTACCTGGACGACCGCTCGCTCAGCGATGCGCGGGTTAGTCCTGACGGGCGTTTCGTCGTGTACCGCGTATTCCGCGAAAGCGGCCCGGGCAAAGGCGCCATGATACCCAACTTCGTTACCGAAAGCGGCTTCACCGGCGAGCAGCGCACCAATGCCAAAGTAGGCACGCCGCAGCCTTCGTTCGAATCCTTTGTGTACGACCGGCTGAAAGATACCGTGCTGCCCGTTAAAACGAACAGCATCCCCGGCATCCACGACAAACCCGGTTATCTCAAAGATTATCCCGGCCGCGACACCGGCAAAACGCCCGCCCGCGGCGTGATCATCAACGGCCCATACTGGTCGCCCAAAGGCACGCACGCCATCGTGCAGATCCGTTCGCAGGACAATAAAGACCGTTGGATCATGCTGCTCGACGAATCCACCGCTACGCTCAAGCTGATCGACCGCCAGCGCGACGAGGCCTGGGTGGCGGGGCCAGGCATCAACTGGGGCAGCCTCGGCTGGACCGACGAGAACACCTGCTGGTTCCAGAGCGAGGCCAGCGGCTATTCGCATCTCTATACCTGCAACGTAAATACCGGGCAGAAAAAAGCGCTCACACAAGGGAAGTACGAAGTGCAGGAAGCGGAACTTTCCCGCGACAAACAATATTTCTACATTACTACCAACGAAGTGCATCCCGGTGAAAAGCAGTTCTACCGGCTGCCCGTGACCGGCGGCAAAGCGGAGCGCATCACTTCCATGAAAGGCGCGCACACGGTGAGCATTTCCCCCGACGAAAAATGGATCGCGTACCGTTATTCCGCTTCCAACAAACCCTGGGAAATGTACCTCCAGGAAAACAAACCCGGTGCAAAACCGGTACAGATCACACACCTGGCCATGACAGACGAGTTCAAAAGCTATCCCTGGCGCGAGGCCAACGTGATCACCTTCAAAGCCCGCGACAACCAGGAAGTATACGCCCGTCTTTATACACCCGACCCCGCCAAACGCAACGGTGCCGCGGTGATATTCGTGCACGGCGCGGGCTACCTGCAAAACGCGCATACATGGTGGAGCCAATACTACCGCGAATACATGTTCCACAACCTGCTGGCCGACCTCGGCTACACCGTGCTGGATATGGACTACCGCGGCAGCGCCGGTTACGGCAGGGACTGGCGCACGGGCATCTACCGCCACATGGGCGGCAAAGACCTTACCGACCAGGTGGACGGCGCGCATTAC
>JBQCFV010000176.1:0-3810 GCA_051958695.1 Chitinophaga sp.
AAATTCTCATAACCGATGGTGAGCGCGATAGACAGCCCGATGGCGCTCCAAAGGCTGTAGCGGCCGCCCACCCAGTCCCAGAACGCGAACATGTTCTTCGGGTCGATGCCAAAGGCGGTAACAGCTTTTTCGTTGGTGGACAGCGCGGCGAAATGCAGCGCCACGTCTTTTTCGCTGCCGCCGTTCTCGAGGAACCAGTCGCGCGCGGTATGCGCGTTGGTCATGGTTTCCTGCGTGGTAAACGTCTTGGAAGCGATGAGGAACAGCGTTTCGTCCGCTTTTATTTTTTTGAGCGTTTCCGCGATGTGCGTACCGTCGACATTTGACACGAAATAGGGCTGCATGCCTTCGAGCCAGTACGGTTTCAAAGCTTCCGTAACCATCACCGGCCCGAGGTCGGAGCCGCTGATGCCGATGTTCACGATATAACGGATACGCTTACCCGAAAATCCTTTCCATTCGCCGGAGTGCACGCGGGCGCAGAAATCTTCCATCTGTTTCAGCACGGCTTTTACTTCCGGCATCACGTCCTTGCCGTCGAGCTTTACCGGGCCGCCGGACAGGTTGCGAAGGGCGGTGTGCAATACGGCGCGGCCTTCGGTGACGTTGATCTTTTCGGCATTGAACATGGCTTTGATGCCTTCGTCCACCTTGCACTCCGCCGCCAGCGCCAGCAGATGCCGCATGGTGTCGGCGGTGACGAGGTTTTTGGAATAGTCAAAAAGGATATTGCCGGATTGCAGGGAGAACTTTTTAAAACGGCCGGGGTCGGCGGCGAAAAGGCCGCTCATTTGCGTTTGGGCCATCTCCGCGGCATGCGATGAGAGCTGTTGCCAGGCTTTTGTGTTGGCAGGATCTACGGATGGGAACATAATGTGTCTGTTAAAGATTCGCTCAAAAATACGCAGGCAGACCGAAAGATGAAAGAGAACATTCAGATGAGCGGCCGTTTGCGCAGCAATTGCATGAGCACGCTCAGCACCAGCACGGCAATTACCAGCGTACCCGCGGCGATAATGGTAGGGGAGTCCCGCGTGAGAGCGGCTTCCCGCTTGAGGATGATACCGTAAAAGCCCCAGATGCACACGAGGCCGTACCAGACGTTATTATGCCGGAAGATCATGAACAGCGCGGCCAGCGTGCCCACGATCATGCCGATAATGGTCCAGGCCACCTGGCTGACGCCCCAGCCGGTCCAGCCGATGGATGTCAGGAAAACGAAGATATTGGCGATGGTGGCAATGCTGATCCAGCCGAAATAAATGCCAAAGGGGAAGTGGATGAATATTTTCTCCCTTCTCGGCGCGCCGGGATGGGCGATGCGGAAGGCCGAGTGGATCTTCGCGAGGGTGTACAGCACGAGCAATATCAGCAGCAGCGACAGCCATATGAGGTCGTAATGCCAGGCGAACAGCCAGCAGGCGTTGCCGAGGCAGTTGAGCAGGAACCAGTATTTCATACGTACGATAAAAGCGCTCAGCTCCGCTTCGTGGCCTTTGGAAAAGGACAGCCACAACTGGTAACCGGCAAAAGCAAGCAGCCCGAGATAGATCAGGCCCCAAACTGAAAACGTGATATTGGCGGGTGTGAACAGATTGGGGTACTGTCGCGAAATTTCCCCGGTGGTACGGCCGTTGAGTGTGGAAGTATTAGCCAGCACGTTCACCCCGATCACGACCAGGAGGGCGATCAGGTTAAAAGAGGTCTGCTGCCTGAAATGAGGGATGCTCATGCGGGTTTCCATATTGGGTCAGGATTTGGTTTAATTCCAGCAAAAATCTTTCCATCCCTAATTTAAGCATTAATAATGAGTTGATTGCAGGTTTCGTATTTCATCAATAAAGATTTATCTTTGCGGACTTATGACAGCAGAGCAACTTAAAGCTATGAGGGACCGTTTGTACGTCCTGGGAGGTTTTCTTTAACGTCCAGGACCGCATAGACAAAATAGAAAACGATAAGCAGATGACCCTCGCCCCCGGGTTCTGGGACGATAATGAAAGGGCCACTGCGATCCTCAAAGAGATCAAGGTGAACAAGTTCTGGGTGGACCTGCATGACGAGGTGCGTACGGCCATAGACGACGCCGCCACGCTGCAGGAATTTCAGAAAGAAGGCGAAGCCACCGAAGAAGACGTGAACGCCGCTTACGACATCGCTACAAAGGCGCTCGACGAACTGGAGTTCAAGAGCACGCTCAACCAGCCTGAGGACGAAATGCCGGCCGTACTGACCATCAACTCGGGCGCGGGCGGCACGGAAAGCCAGGACTGGGCCGAAATGCTCCTTCGTATGTACCGCATGTACGGCGAAAAGCAGGGCTGGAAGGTGAGCGAGATCGACGTGCAATACGGCGACGGCGCGGGCATCAAATCCGCCACGCTCGAATTTGACGGGGATTTTGCCTACGGCCTGCTGAAGGCTGAAAGCGGCGTGCACCGCCTGGTGCGCATTTCACCGTTCGACTCCAACGCGCGCAGGCATACTTCCTTCGCTTCCGTGTTCGTATACCCGCTGGTGGACGATACTATCGAAGTGACCGTGAACCCCGCAGACCTGGAATGGGAATTTTACCGTTCCGGCGGTAAAGGCGGGCAGAACGTGAACAAGGTGGAAACAGCGGTGCGTTTGAAACACATTCCCTCCGGCATCATCATCGAATGCCAGCAAAGCCGTACCCAGGGCGAGAACCGGGAGAAGGCTCTGACCATGCTGAAATCCCGTCTTTACGAAGAGGAGATCCGCAAACGGGAAGAATTGAAGAACGCCACCAACGCCAATAAACGCAAGATCGAATGGGGCTCGCAGATCCGTTCCTATGTATTCCATCCCTACAAGATGATCAAGGACCACCGTACCGACTTCGAGGTCGGCAACGTAGGCCCCGTCATGGACGGAGAGCTGGACGGTTTTATCAAGGCATACCTGATGATGCAGAAAGAAGATGAGAAAGGCTGAGAAAGCAGCAGCCAGTTACAGCAATATTGAATTCTAAACCGAAACAACAAAATCAAAGCCATGCACAATGCTTATTTTGACTTTGCAGCACCAGGCAATGAACCGGTATTGAGCTATGCGCCCGGCTCCCCGGAAAGAGCAGCCCTCAAACAGCAGCTGGCCGCGTTCAAAGCCGTTGAGCTGGACATACCCATGTACATCGGCGGCAAGGAAGTGCGCACCGGTAAAACGGTGGACATCCGCCCCCCGCACGAGATCAAACACAAGCTCGGCCATTTCCACGCGGGAGACGCCGGTCATGTAAAAGACGCCATCAACGCAGCACTTGCGGCACGCAAACAATGGGCGGACACGCCCTGGGAACAACGCGCCGCCGTGTTCCTCAAAGCCGCCGAACTGCTCGCCACCAAATCCCGCGCGCATACCAATGCCGCCACCATGCTTGGCCAGAGCAAAAACGCATACCAGGCGGAGATCGACAGCGCATGCGAGCTGATCGACTTCCTCCGTTTCAACGTGCATTACCTCACCGATATTTACCGCCAGCAGCCCGTGAGCTCCCCCGGCGTGCACAACCGCCTGGAATACCGTCCGCTGGAAGGTTTCGTGCTGGCCGTTACGCCCTTCAACTTCTCCGCTATCGGGGGCAACCTGCCCACCTCCGCCGCCATGTGCGGCAACGTGGTGATCTGGAAACCCGCCAATACGCAGGTATACCACGCGTCCTTCTTTATGAAGGTGCTTATTGAGGCCGGTCTGCCTGACGGCGTGATCAACCTCGTATATGCCGACGGGCCTACCATCGGCGATGTTTGTTTTGCACACCCCGATTTCGCCGGCATCCACTTCACC